>URJN01000017.1 GCA_900548125.1 uncultured Eubacteriales bacterium | reverse complement strand
TGCCTGCTTCTCCCGCATATGCCGCGCTTCTTTCCGCCTGTTCTCTGCTCTCCTGCGCCGCCGCCGCGAAGCCTGCCTCGCCGCTCTCGCTGCTCTCTGCCGCTTTCTGGGCTTTTTCCGCAGCCGTCTTTGCGCTCTCCGCACCGGATGCGGCTTGCTCGGACGCTTTGCGGTTTCGTTCCTGTGCTTCAATCCATTCCTCTTCGGTTCCGGCATATCCATATTTTACGGCTATTGCATAAGCACTATATGCTCCGATAACTTGTTCTTTAGCCATAGATGGCGATTAGCACTCCTTTCCGGTCTATCAGTGTAAAATCTGGTGGTGCAGCGTCGGAAGTTATGAGATATAGTTTTCCGTCAGTGCGTCCCTCGACATAAAAATAGCCATTTTTATTAGCCAACTGGCCCGCTAGGGCTGCCGCTTTTTTAGCTTCGGTCGCTGCTTCGGTCGCATTTGATGTTGCTTCCACGCTCTCCTTTGTGGCTACGACACATGATTCTGTTGCGATTTCCGCGCTTTTAGCCGCGCTTGCCGCATCGGTGCCCGCCTGAACAACCTTCGCAAGCTGCGCTGCTGCTGAATCCACCCACGCTTGTACCGGTTCGGGCGCAGGCGTCTGCGGACTTCCCAGCGATTCTGCAACTCTCGTGGTTGCAATTGCCGTCTTGATCGTCCCGTCAGCACTACGCACCGTGATTTGTGCCGCGCCTGTTCCGGGTTTATCGCCGATATCTGCGCTTGTGATTAACCACGTCAGCATGCCGTCCGCCTGCGTCACAATTGCCAGATATTCTTTGCCATCTGGCTGTTTAACCGTGATTGAGCCTATAGCATCCGGATAACGCTGAATAACGCTGCTCATATCAATCGTCACCCGCGTTGCACGGTTTTCGCCCACTCGTCCCAGCATCAGCACATATGCTCCGATACGGTCGAGTGACAATGTTATATCACGCATCGCTCCACCTCCCCAAACATCCTCCTTGCAAACAGCTTCGTTCCGTTGAAAATCAGGCTCGTCACCTTTACGCCGTTAAAGTACAGCTCGCTCAGTTGTGTTCCGTTAAAGACCGCCGGAATCAAATCGTCCTGCGTTCCCCGCAGAATGACGATGCCGCTTCCGCCTGCCGCCGCCTGACCGCCCTTGCTGTTGTAGCGGCTGTCCTCGTCCACATATCCGCCGCCCGGACCGCCTGCGCCGCCGCCTGTGTTCGCTGTTCCAGCCGTACCGTTTGCGCCGTCATAGCTAGGAGAGCCTCCAGCGCCTCCCGCGCCGCCTCCGTCAGCACCGCCGCTTCCGCCTGCTGCCCAGCCGCCGCCTCCTCCGCCGCCGCCAGCGCCGTATCGCCCCAGCCCGAAGAGGTCTTGTCCGTTTTCACCTTGCTTGCCTGCGATGTGCATATCTTTGCCACCCGTTCCGCCTGCGCCAGTGCCCGCGCCCGGCGTGCCGCTGTCCTTCCAGCCCAGCGCGCCCGCGCCCTTTCCGCCCTGTGCGGTAATGCCGAAAGCCGATGTCGCCCCTCCGTTGTTGCCCGCCAGCCATACCGCCGGAACAGCCCCGCCTTCGCCGATGCTCACCGCGTAGCCCTGTCCCGCTGTAATCGCTGTCGTGCCGGTTGCGATGTACCCGCCGCCTCCGCCGCTTCCGCCCGCCGTGTTCGCCGTTTGCAGATGGCATGCGCTCGACCCGCCGCCGCCCACGCAGCCCACGTCCACGCCGCTCTTGGCGTACTGAAAGGTCAGCGTGCCGCTTGTCAGCAGCAGAATGTACCAGTAGTTCCCGTCGCTCTGCGTCTGGTATGCGCCCGTGTAGCTGAATGCAGGAATTTTCTTTGCCATGCCTTTACCCTCATACCGTCGTGATGGTCAGCACCGTGCCGACAAGCTCAAAGGTCACGCCTGCTGTTCCCGGGTCGCCTTTGTCTCCCTTCGCTCCGTCTTTTCCCGGATCGCCCGGATCGCCCTTATCGCCCTTGTCGCCCTTATCGCCCTTCAGCATTTCTTTCTGCTCTTCGGTGAGCGCGTCGAAAGTCACCACTCCCGGGAGACCGCGCGGGATGGTCAAGTCGATGATCGGATTTTCAGCCGTTCCGCTTTGCTCAACGCTCGCGGAAGACCCCGGTTCGCCCGTTTTTACCTGTACGGTGATCTGAGGGGTTGCGCCAGTATTTCCTCTCGGAATGCCGAAATCGATGTTGTATTTTTCGCCATCGTCTGAAAACAACGCTGTAGGCGGTTCACCTGATGCAAGACCTTTCGCGCTCACGGTCATGCCATTGAGCTTAAGCGCGGCGCTGTTCGCGTTTTTTTGCCGCTGTACTGGCATTCGCGGCTTCCGTATTTGCATTCGTGGCGGCATTGTCCGCAAGTAGCGCTTTGCTCTCCGCTTCGGATGCGGCTGCATTTGCCGCGTTGGTCGCTGTCCTGCAGGCATTGTACTGTGCCAGCAATTCCGATATCGACGGAATTACATGTTCCTCATCGATCACAGCATCTGTACTGTCCGCCGCCACATGCAATACGCATCCGTAAATCGGTATCTGCGTTTGACCGCTTACATCTGCAAGTGACAAGATTACAGACACATCGCCTGTTTCCGCATAGCAGATACGCGGCAGATGTGCGGATATTACGTTCGCCTGAATACTGCCCAGCTGTTTTTGCGAACTTATATGTCCCGGCAAAATGATGCTCATCCGAGGCAGCCATCCTGTCAAATCAGCTGGCATACCGCCATCCAGAACCGTAATCTCCAACCGATGTGCCTGACGCGCCGATAGCGTAGCCAACGTCTTGAGCCTTTCAACCGGCGGTGAATTTTCCTGCAAATCAATCCTACGGGATATTTTCCAACCATCCATCGTACTTCTCCTTTAATACTGCCTGCCGGTCTGACATGATATGAACACTTGCGCACTCCAGCTTGCACGAATATGGGTCAATCCCTGCTCATTGCCGGTGTTATCGGCTTTAGGTCTGACAGCAAATGTGTGAAATGTTCCTCTCGCAATTCTCCCGTCACTGTTTACTGACAAGTATGGCGCGATATCGCCTACACCATCGGAAAACACAGCTTGCGGTACCTCTTTTCCGTCTACTTCAACAGTGTATTCTCCTGACAGCGGTCCCGTATATATGCCATACTGGATATCATGCTCATGCTCCGGCATGGTCACGGTATGCGTATGCGTCGGGATATCCACTTCATGCGTATGTGCAGGAAGCGTTATTTTAAACGATGGAATTGTAATTTGCGCAGCTCCTTGATGATAATGTGCAAAAGTATGTGTATGACTTCCTGCATCCTTTGTTCTCGGGCTGGATGTACTCGTTCGGGTTCCTTGAATGCTGTGATCGTGCCCATTTGTTGCATGGCTATGGCTTCCGCTTGAACTGGTTTCATAGTTGATTTTCCCGTCAGTCAGCGGCGGACCGACAGCCAAAGCGTCCGAAATAATCGTCTCTTCGGCTGTCGCTGTTCCTCTGCCTCCATTTCGGCTCGTTTGGCTTGTCTCAGCATTATACTCCGTCGTTGTAGCCGTTCCTCCACCACCCTTAGCGCCTTTGCTGTCAGCCCTGAAATTTGATAACGTGACCTTCAGCATGATGGAATTGACATGTACCATGTCTGCCGGTATATAGATATCCCCCTCGGCGGGCGTGTCCTTGTCGGCGTTCTGCTCGATGCCGCCGGAGTAGAACGTCGTGCTGCCCTGCCCGTAGAGCTGCTCGATGCGCGAGGACCTTTGAAGCCGGGCGATGACGGAAGCCACATCCGCACTTCGGTTGGCGATGGTCAGCTTCGCGTTCCAAGGCTCGGTGATGGGCTTGGGATAGTGAATCTCCCGCACCCGCGCACGAATCATCAGCCCATAGTCGCGATAGACGATTCGCGCCATGCGTCCTGTATAGAAAGCATCCATCGGTTCTCCTGTCAGGATAGATATATCTTTACAAGTCACATTATAACTGACATGCGGATTGCAGCACAGTTCAAGCACCGCGTGCCCCTGCGCCAGCAGCGTCGCCGCGTCGGTGATGGTCGTGTCCACATACGGCTTGCTGACCACACCCCAGAGTGCCTGCGTCGGGCTGTCGATGTATGCCATTCCGCCGTTGACGCTCTTGATGTTCAGCTGGTTCACGCCCTCGCCATAGCCCAGCGGATAAAGGCGCGTCGCAAAGTCCGTGTCAAGGACTTCCTCGGTGATTTCCTCCATGTTCCGGCTGTACCGCAGCTCTGTCGCATCGGTATCATCTGCCCGCACGACATTCAGCGTCCACGGATAACTCGTCGTGTCCGTCGTAATCAGCGCATCCGGGATCGGATCAATGAGCTTGAGCAGTGCCGAAAGCAGTCCTTCGCTCGCAAAACTGTACTCATAAAGCGTCGCAAAGTCGCAGTGTCCCAGCTGCCAGCGCGCCGTCTGCTGGCACGCCAGCACCTGCCGGATGCAGCTTGCCAGCGGCTGCCCGTTGCCGCCAATCTGCATGTAGGTCGGCGTAATATCGTCTGACAGCGTGCAAAGCACTTGGTCGCATTTGAGCTTCTTCGTGCCTGCCCTGCCGTATACGCCCTTGGGAATCTCCGTCACACGGAACAAATCGACCCGTTTGCCCGCCGCGTCGAAGATTTCCACGAACTGCCGATAGCCAAACGAGCCGATATCTTTCGTCGGCACGGTCACGGTCATGCACGAAAGCGGCGTGTCCTTGAGCTTCAGGTCGGTGATTTCTGCCGTCCGCAGCTCACCCGTGTATCTTAGATTCAGGTCGTAGATTCTTGGGTATCTCATAGGTATCTACCTCTCGCCGTCAGCTTGACGCTGCACGCCTTTTCCGTCTTGACTGTTACCGCGTTCTTCCCCGGCGACAGCAGCAGGTCGTCGTCGCTGTCCGTCGTCCGCATCGCCATCGCCGAGCGCGTGCCGCCGTCCACGCCCTCAATTTCAAGCAGCAGGATATCCTCCTGCGCATACCGCGCGACCAGCGTTTCGCCCGCCGTCATCCCCAGCCCCGTGAAGTCAAACCGGCAGGTCGGCGTTTCCACCGTCGCCGTGTTCATCGTGCCGGATGCACATGTGACACGGAACGCGAGCATGGTTTCGGCGTTTCCCTGAACGCCGAGCGCCGCGCTTTTTGCCGCGTTGGCGCTCGTCTGAACCGTCACGCCGTCCTCGCTGACGGCGTAGGCGAACGGCTGGCAGGTGAACGCGATTGCCGCCTCACCGCTTGCCCAGTCGTCGTCCATCAGCGCCGCTTCGTCGCTGACCTCCGCGATGAAATACCGATCTGGCAGTGCGTCCAGAATCAGCTTGCCGCGCCCGTCCGTCCCGCAGAGCCACGCCGTCACATCGCTCGCACGCCGGAGTAGCTCGTCGGTCGGGATGGGCGTATCGTCGCCTGATGTATTCAGAAAATAGAGCTTGCCCTTGAGCCGCTTTGGGCTGAACGTCCGTCCCTTCCAGCGCAGCGTGCCATGCCTCCCGCCGATGCTCGTCTGCGGGATGCTCTGCGCCGGAATGAACGGATAGGCGGACGGCAGAAACATCACATCAAAATCGTCACAGTGTTTTCCGTCAAAGGAAAACAGCGGGCTTTCCCCTTGTGCAATCACAACCCCCTCAGCTCCTCTCTGACCCGTTCGCCCAGCTCGGAAATGATCTCCTGTTTCTCCTGCTCGCTCCTGACGTGCCAGTCGCCCGTCACGTTGATAGTCACCGTCACAGCTCGCCCGCCGCCTCCGCCCGGATTCCACGGCGCATCCGACCAGCCGGTATCCACGCCGGAAAGCGCGCCCGTCATGGTATCCACCATGCTCGCACGCACTTCTTCCAGCGGACCCAGCGCGTCGTCCTCGTGGCTGAGTACGCCCTCTCCTATGCCTCCCGGAATCCACGCGCCGACCTCATCGGCAAACACGCCGGAGGGCGAATGGATGCGCAGCGCGTTCTTCGTCCGGCTGACCGCCGTGCGCGCCATCTGCACCATCTGGCTGTACAGCTCGCCCGACGTGCTTCGCACGCCCGCAGTGATGCCGCGCACCATGTTCACGCCGATGTCATAGCCTTGGGTATACGACAGCACCGCGCTCGCCTTGGCGGCTGCATCGCCCGCCGTCGTCTGCATCTGCACGTTCAGGATGGGACCCGCCACGGCGACCGCCGAGCAGATACCGCCGACAAAGCTGTTGGCGATGGTCTTGCCCGCATCCGCAGTCAAGGTATCGGTTGCCGTCGTCACCGCATTGTCACTGAGCGTCTGCACGCCCAGCGTCAGGATCGGGTTCTGGTTGGCGATTCCCGTCACCATGCCGCCGACCCACGTTTCCGTAATGGTCGTGCCGCTCTCTGCCGTCAGCGTTTGTGCCGCTGCCGTCATTGCCGAGCTTGCCGCGTTGGTCGCCGCCGTCGTGACTGCCGCGCTGCCCTCGGTGATGCCGTTTTCCATGCCGGTCGTCAGATTGCCGCCGCTGGTTTTGGCGTCGCCCTTCGCCTTTTCCTCGTCGCCGCCACCAAACCAGCCGGTGATGGTTTCCCAAATACCGCTTCCGAGCTTTGCCAGTCCGTCTATCGCGTCGCTGATGCCGCTGGAGATTACGCCTCCGACACCCTTCCAGTCAATGTTGGAGATCGCCGTTTTGGCAGCTTCAAAGCCGGAGGACAGCCACGCGCCCGCCGCATCCAGCACGGTTTCAACGCCGCCCTTGATGGCGGTTCCGACCTCGTTCCACGGAATCCCTGCTACATAGGTCTTGGCTGCATCGAATCCGGCTGACAGCCAACTGCCCGCCGTGTCCAGCACCGTTCCAACGCCCGTCTGGATGGCTGTTCCGACCTCGTCCCATGACAGCCCTTCGGCGGCACTCTTGCCGAATCCGAACAGACTCGAAAGCCAGCTGCCCGCCGCGTCGATCACGCCGGTCACGCCATTCCAAATCGCCGTGCCGATGGCGCTCCAGTCCACATTGGCAATCGCCGAATCCTTACCCAGCCCGAACAGCCCGGACAGGAAACTGCCCGCCATATCCAGCACGCTGGTCACGCCGTTCCATATCGCCGTGCCGATATCCGCCCAGCTGATTTCGCCCGCCGCCGTCTTGCCCGCTTCAAACAGGCTTTTCAGCCAGCCGCCTGCGGTATCCAGAATCGTCTGGATGCCGTCGTGGATGGATGTACCCAGCTCGAACCAGTTCACGCCCTTCGCCGCCGTCAAGCCTGCCGTGAAGATGTTCTTGAGCCATTCGCCCGCCGCGTCGAGCGCGCCCGTTACGCCGGAAAGGATCGACGTTCCCAGCGCCGTCCAGTCATAGCCGGAAATGACCGCCGCCGCGTTGTCCCAGCTCTGTTTCAGCCCTTCTCCGTCGAACAGCGACCCGAAGAACGTACCGACCGCATCCGTGACCGTGTTCAGTACGTCGCCCACTGTCGAAATGGCAGTTTTGATGCCTTCAATCGCGCCGAGTACCTTGCCCGCCGCTTCCTCGCCAAAGGCAGCCGTCAGCCCCGCAGAGAACGCCGCCGTGAAGCCTGCGCCGCTTTCCAACGCCGCGCCGAACGCCGTCACGCCGTCGCCCAGCTTGGCGACCATGCCCTGCAAAGCGTCGCTGTGCGTATACGCCAGCGCAGCCGCCGCACCTAGCCCGACCACGAGCGGGTTCACGCCGGAGAGCAGCGTCAGAACCTTGCCGCCGTTCAGCAGCAGAGGACCCGCCGCAGCCGCCATCGCGCCGATGCGGAAAATGGTATTCTTCGTGCCGTCGTCCAGCGCGTTGAACTTGCCGATCATATCGGTAATGCCTTGCACCACGCCGCGCGCGGCAGGCATCAGCCAGTCGGACAGCGCAATCGCCATGTCCTGCGCGCCGCTTTCAAGGATCGCCAGATCGCCCTTGAGGTTGTCGCCCATCGTGGCAGCCATATCTTCTGCCGCACCGCCGCAGGCATACATGCCCTCGGTCATCGCGTCCAGCGCGTCGGGTCCCTGCTTGAGCGTCGCCAGAATACCCTTGAGTGACTCGTCGCCGAAGATTGCGCCCAGTGCCGCGTCGCGCTGGCTGGCGGTCATGCTGCTGGTCGCCTTGTCGATATCGCGGATGATAGCGGCATACGAGCGATAGCTTCCGTCTGCGTTGGTCAGCGCGACTTTGGTTTTGCCGATAGCGATTGCGCCGTTCTTGGCGTTGTTCTTCATGTCGCGCAGCATCGCGTTCAGCGTCGTACCACCCTGACTGCCCTTGATGCCCGCGTTCGCCAGCACGCCCATCGCTGCTGCGGTATCCTGCAAGGTCATGCCGAAAGCGTCCGCAGTCGGCGCGGCGTACTTCATCGCCTCGCCCAGCGCCTCGACCGTCGTGTTGCTGTTCGCCTGCGCATAGGCAAAAACATCGGCAGCCTCGCCCGCACGCTCCGCCGCCATGCCGAACGGAGTCATCGTATCGGTCACGATATCCGAGGCTTTCGCCAGATCCATGTTGGCGGCAGCCGCCAGATTCAATACGCCCGGAATACCGGCAATGACCTGCGCATCGTCCCAGCCTGCCAGCGCCATATAACCCATCGCGTCGGCAGCTTCGCTGGCGCTGAATTTGGTCGTCGCGCCCATCTCGCGCGCCGTATCGCGCAGCGCGTCCATCTGTGCCTGCGACAGATTCAGCGACGACATCAAGCCGTAGACGTTCGACATGCTCGCGTCAAAATCCATGCCGACCTGTAAAGCCGCCTGCCCCACGTCGAGCAGTTTGCCCGTGATGTGCATGGTCAGCGCGCGTCCTGCCGTTTCCGCCGCCGCGCCGATGGACCCCAGCGCGCCCGCCACACCGCCGGAGGCAAAGCCGGAGAGCTGCTCACCTGCTGTGTCGATGGCACTGTTGAAGCTGGACATGTCCAAATCCATGTACGCCATGATCGTACCCGCGCTGATATTCATGCCCATGCTCATCCGACTCACCTCCTTTGCAGCCTGAATCCGCTTTTTTGGCAATCAAAAAAGGTCTTTGGAAATGACCGTCTCGCTTTGGTCATCTCCAAAAACCTTGGAAAGAAAAAGCTGACGGAGCACCCGCTCCGTCAGTGTGTCAGCCCATCAGCCGACGAATCATCTCTGCCGCCTCGGCGTTGGTCGTCGTGTTCTGCCTGCCCTTCTGCTTTTCCAGCCGCGCCGGTCTGCCAAAGTCCGGCTCGCGCTTTTCCCGTGCCTGTTGAATCATAAAAAGACAGGTTTCGTCGAGGCAGAACGCCGCGTACTCGTCCTCAATCCCCATCAGGCTGCTGGGGCGCTGCTTGTACGTCGTCGCCAGATGGATCAGGCTGACGATTTGCGGACTGAGAACGAAAGGCTTCCAGCACTTTCGCGCCCTTGATGGCGTACAGATAGATTTGATCCGCCTGTTCTTCGGTCAGGTCAAGTCCTGCCGCTTTCAGCTGCTCCATCGTCGGCTCGGCGAGCGCTTCTTCGACGACAAGACGCATGACCTTCGCCGTTTCCTCAAACGTCGCGCTGACGCGGCTCTTGTTCAGTCCTTCGTAGAGCTTCTGCGCCGCCGCAATCAGCGGGTTGGGAATTTTGCCTGCGCGAATCATACCCGTTAGGCTGGCGCGCTTGAGCCTTGCCACAAACGGCTGCTCCACCGTCCAGCCCGGCAGCGTGACGATCTCGCCGTTCGCCGCCTTTTCCAGCGCGGCAAGGTTGGTGATGTGCGTGTCCTTTTTCGTGGATGCCATACTGTGAAAACCTCCTTTTGTTGGATAGCCCCATTATAGGGCTTTATTCGCTTACTGTCCTTTGACGCAGTTCTTAGGTCGGCAGTTCGTCCAGCGGCGTGATGGCGATGGGCGATTCGCCGATCTTCGGTCTGCTTTTGAGCTTATACTCCGGCGCGAAGAAATCGCCGTCCTTGATTTCGATATCGGCGGGCGTTCCCTTGCAGTGCTTGCAGGTGAATTTCAAATAACCCGTCGTCTCTCCGTCGCCGTCCTTCTCCTCGGTATAGATGTTGACCGTGAACGGCGTTCGGTTCACCACCTCGCCCATCTTCGGACCCGTGTATCCTTCAAACTTGCCCTCTGCGCCGGTCGTACTCACGCCGCCGTCCACCAGCGCAAACACGGGCGGACTCATGACCATATCCTTCATGGTCAGGTCATAGCCCTTCGTCAGGTCCTCCGTCTTGAGCTGCGCCAGCAGTCGGTTCAGCTTGCGCAGCTCTTTTTCTTCGCCCTCCGAGACAAAGGCTTCCAGCTTCATCTCGTTGGCGGTATCGACCACATAGGTCTTGGGCGTGGTTTCCTCCGTCACCAGCTCCACGCGGGCGACATTTGCCAGCGGAATCTGCACAATTTTCTCGTTTGCCATACTTCCTCCTAGCGGTCTGAGACCGCGTTCACTTCCGCCGCAGCTTACTAACTCAAAAAGTTTTGCGCACGCGGGCAGACTTTGTACGATTTCCTACGATAAAATCGCGCGCAGCGCCTGATACTCCAGCGATTGGCTGCGTGCGTCAAAATCTTCTTCCAGCATCTCGATGCCCTCGTTGCCTGTCGGTCGAAGCTGACTTTTCAGCCCGCGCATGATCCGCCTGACCTCCGCCACGAAAGCGGGCAGGTCGCCGCCCACGCGCGGCACAAAGCAATAGAGCGTCACCGTCCGATAACCGATTCCCGCCGCGCCGGACATACCGCGCGCGTATGCGCCGCCTCCTCGAACGACCACATACGGCGCGCGGCACTTGCCGGTCGCCACGCCGGGCTTATAGGTCAAAATACCGGATGCAGTTAAATGTTCCATCGTCCGCTGGCATGCATCCATCTATCTGACCACCTTCCGCGAGTCGTCCATGATTTTCTGCTCGTTCGCCTGCACGGTCGCCCAGAGGATCGCGAACCTGCCTTCATGCCCCAGCTCCAGATACGCGCTGTATTCCATGTTGCCGGATATGCCCATGCGCAGCTTCTTCCCCTGCCAGCCGGAGTATCCGGTGATGGTCTGGCGCGCAAGCCCCGTCCTGTCTGTCCATCTGGCGTTGCGCTTGGCTTCTCCCTCCATGCGCGCCGCCGCGTTCTGCCCGACCTTCTCGGCGGCGAACATGCTGCGTTGCTTGATGGCGGACATATTCGCGAGAAAATCCTTCGCGTCAATTTTCAATCCCATCCGGCTCGCCCTCTTTCAGCACCACGTCGCAGAGGATGCCCATCTGCACGTCGGCGCGCAGCACCGTGTACCATCTGCCCGCGATGTTCAGCCCGTCGCCCTCCTGCAAGCTCCGCGCCGTATCGCCGAGGGTACAGCACAACCTCGGCGCGTCCATCCGGGCGATTACGCCGGGGATATCCACCAGCACATTGGCGGTCTGACCGCGCTCATAGCGCACGCCGTACACGCAGCCGATCTTCTGCGCGCCGCCTATCGGCACGCCGTTCGCGTCCCGCTGCACGCGCCAGACCGGCACGCAAGCCGCGCCATACGCCGCCAGCGCGCGCCGGAACGTCGCTTCCGCCTGCCGCATTGCAAAGCCGCTCATCATGTGCCGTCCGCCCTTCCTGCCGGTTTCGTCCCGTTCGGGCGCACGCTCCGCGCTCTGCCCAGCCAGTAGGCGCGCTGATCCGGCAGCTCCGTGCCGCCCGACAGCCGCACTGCCGAGTTTTCCGCCTTGCGGATCAGCACGTCATACGCCGCGCGGCGCACATCGCCCTCGTGCAGCTCCAGCAGCATCGCAAGCTGCGCGTCCGTATACATCCGGGCGGATGCGGGCGGCGACATACAGCCGCAGCCCGTTTCCGTGTTCCCGCCCGGCGCGTCAAGCTCTTCGGTCAGCAGCTTGAGCCGTTCAAGGTCAGTCATTGCCCGCCACCGTCCTGCACGGAAGCCCGACGCAGGCAGCCCGCTTGCAGGCTTCCAGCAGGAACGCTTTCACGTCCGCCTGCACGCTCTCGTCGTTCTCGGCGACATAGCCCGCGTCCAGCACGTCAAGGTTCAGGCTGAGCGACGTGGTGCTGTACGTCGCATGCAGCATCACCTTCTGATTATTCGCCGCGTCGCGGATGTCCGCGTTCAAGCTGAAGCTCTCCCTCGTCGTCAGCATCGTTTAACCCTCCCCATCCAGTGTCGTATCCTTCGCCGCAAGGCTCACGCGGAAGCCGTCGAGCTTATTCTTCGGAATCCAAAGTTCATGGAACTTGCGATAGTCAAGGTGCCACGCGCGCGCCTTCTGCCACGTCTCCGGGTCGAACAGGCGCATCTTATCGGTCTTGGAAACCGCAATCGGTGCAGAACGCGGGCAGATAATCCAGTTGATTGCCTGCGCGCCCTCTGCCTTGGCATAGCCGCCCTTATCCGCCTTGTTGATGGTGATGCGGCTGTTCATGCGCGCGGTCGGCGCGGGCAGGATCGGTACCTCGTCGATCACCTTCACGCGGGTTTCGATCTCGCCGCGCTTGAAGTTGGTCACGTCGAGCTTCTTGGAGATCTCCGTGCTCGTGGAAAGCATCGTGGCAATCGTGCTGGAAAGAATCACAACCAGCGGAACGTCGCTGCCCACTGCGTCGCGCACACCGCCGATATCGTTCTGCAATTCCTTGTAGACCGAATTAGCCGCCGCTGTATATGCGCTTCGACGATCCTTGCCGACCAGCTTCGCAATCTTGCTCAGGCGGTAGCTGTCCACCTCCGGCACGACCCGCGTGCGCTGGAACTCGCCCGCCAGCAGGCTCATCAGGTCGAGAACGCCGCTTTCGTCCACTTCCATTTCATCCACGGTAAAGCCGGTGCCTCGGTCCTGCGTCAGCCTCTCGGTCTGATAGACCAGTGTCACGTCGCCCTCCGCGAAGCCGAGCTGTCGATCGTAGTCCTTGAGCCCATCCATCGCAATGGACGGAATTTTGATTTCATCGCCGCCGTTGTACTTAACGGGACCGGCGTTTGCTTCCATGAAGCCGGTCACAGCGCCCTGAACCATCGCCTTATCCAGCATTTTCTGAATCAGGTCAACCTTTTCAATGTTGTTCGCCATCTTCTTTTCCTCTCTTTCCCGCTCTTAATAAGCGCCCATAATGTTCTCCCGAATCTTTGCGTCGAGCGCGTCCTCTGCATTGCCGCTTCTGCGGGCAAAATTGCCCGTGCTGCCCGTACCCGCGCCGCCGCACAGCTCCGGCACGGCTTCCAGTACCTTGGCGACCGCCGCGTCGAGCTTGTCCTGCGCATCCGCCGCGTCGAGATCGATGCCCTCCGTATCGCACATGCGCAGCACATACGGGATGCGTTCCTTCGGCACGCCCGCCAGCGCCGCAGCCGTTCGAAGTTCCGCCTGCATTGCGCGCGCGTTCGCTGTCACAACGCGCGCCGCGAGGTCGTCCGCCTTGTCGTCCTTCTTGGGTTCATCCTTCGGGACAGGCTGCTCCTTGCCAGCGGGTGCAGCCGTCTGCGCTGCTTTCGCCGCAGCGTCCCCGGTCTGCTCGGTCGTTTCAGGCTGCTGGTCATCATGCTGCTCCTGCTCGTTTTCAGCGTCGGCAGCAGGCGCACCATCCGGCACACCGTCAGGGGCAAAACAAAACATGCGAAAGGGGTTAAACATTTTTTCGTCCTCCTGTCAAAATTTTTGGTATGTAAAAAGCGCGCCCTTGCGGGTGCGCTCAGTAATTTTTGATTTTTCAGTACAATGCTTCGGGATTTTCTTCGACCGTGATAAAGTTGCTGGCAGGCTTTCCTTCCTTCAAACACCTTTCGAGCAACGCATTATAAAACTCGTCCGTCTGCTGCTCCACGGGCATCTGCATGCGCGGCGGTAATTCTTCCGCGCCAAACCGCATAATGTACTGCATAAACAGGTTATTCGCTTCCATCCTCGCCGCCTCCTTCGCTTGTTTTGATTGCATCTTCAAATTTCTGGTATGCTGTCGGGAAATATTTCTTGAAGGTTTCCAGCCGCTCGCCCTTCATAAACTTGGCTTCAAACATGTGCGCCATCGCTTCAACGGACGGCTTCTGATATTTCCAATATTCTTTGGAATGTCCCCAGCCGCCCTGCACGGTATTTTTCGTCAGACCGCCTACGATATCGGAAACGGAGCTTTTCATGTGCATGTCATCATACAAGTCCATGTTTAGCGTCATCCGCTGGTCTGAGGTCAAACGGGACAATCCATGAAACTCGCCCAACCCCTTCTGTTCAAGCAGCCGT
>URJN01000016.1 GCA_900548125.1 uncultured Eubacteriales bacterium | reverse complement strand
AACGTACCCCCCCTCCCCGAAAGAAAGGAACCTATGTTTTTAGCAGATCAATGGCTTGATTATGAAGTCCTCGATTGCGGCGGCGGAGAAAAGCTCGAACGCTGGGGCGACGTCTATCTGCGCCGCCCTGACCCGCAGGCAATTTGGCCCGTGCGCGATCCGTCGCTCTGGCGTAAGGCACAGGCGCATTATCATCGCAGTGATAAGGGCGGCGGCTCGTGGGAGTTTTTCACGAAACTGCCTGACCGCTGGGTGATGAATTATAAAAACCTGCGCTTCTATGTGCGCCCGACCGGTTTTAAGCATACCGGTCTGTTTCCTGAGCAGGCGACCAACTGGGATTGGATGACCGGTCTGGTTTCCGAAAGAGTGAAGCAGGGACGCGAGGTTCGCGTGCTGAACCTGTTCGCTTATACCGGCGGCGCGACGATGGCGTGCGCGGCGGCGGGCGCACAGGTCTGCCACTGCGACGCGGCGAAGGGCATGGTGCAGTGGGCGCGGGAGAACCGCGAATGCAGCGGATTGCCGGAGGATCGCGTGCGCTGGATCATCGATGACGCGCTCAAGTTCGTGCAGCGTGAAGCTCGCCGCGGACATTTCTATGACGGTATCCTGATGGATCCGCCGTCTTACGGACGCGGTCCCGGCGGCGAGGTCTGGAAGCTCGAAAATGAGCTGTATGGATTGGCAAAAGCCTGCTCGGAAGCACTCAGCGATGACCCGCTGTTCTTCCTCATCAACGGCTATACGACGGGATTCCAGGCGAGCGTGCTGGGCAATATGATCGACATGACCGTTAAGCCCCGTTTCGGCGGCATCATCACCGCGGACGAGGTCTGCCTGCCTGTGACGGCGGGCGGCGTCCTGCCATGCGGCGCAAGCGGACGCTGGCAGAGGGGATAAGATGGAAAGCTATCGCGGCGTATCCATCGTCTATGAGGATAATCACCTGCTCGTGGTCGTCAAGCCGCCGAACATGCCCACGCAGGCGGATGACTCCGGCGACGCTGACCTGCACAGCACGATGAAGGCGTATATCGCCGAAAAATATCAAAAGCCCGGCGCGGTCTATCTGGGCTTGGTGCATCGGCTCGACAGACCGGTCGGCGGTCTGGTCGTGCTTGCCAAAACGAGCAAGGCTGCCGACCGCCTGAGCGCACAGGTGCGCGATAAAACGATGCATAGGCAGTATGTCGCCGCCGTCCGCGGCACGGCAAAAGAAAGTGCCGAGCTCTGCGACTTTTTGCTCAAGGACGGCAAGACCAATATGGTTCGCGCCGTACCCGCGAATACGCCCGGCGCGAAGGACGCGAAACTGCGCTACCAAAAGTGCGGCGAGGCGGACGGGCTGACACTGGTGCGCGTGCGCCTGTTTACAGGCAGAAGCCACCAGATTCGCGTGCAGCTTTCCCACGCGGGGCTGCCGATCTGGGGCGATGCGCGTTATGGCGGCGGCAAGCCCGGCGAACAGATTGCCCTCTGGGGCGCACATCTGGGGCTGATTCATCCGACCAAAAAGGAAGAGATGCACTTTGACGCGCTTCCGCCGCAGGATAAGCAGCCGTGGAAACGCTTTGGCGCGGAGATTTGGCAGAAAGAAAGCGAAATTTCGCTGTAATCGGGAAGAAAAGAGCGGCGTAAATCGTTATCATGTAACAGAGGGAAATCCTTATATGCCGACTTTGTCCATAGGAGGGCATACGCATGATGCAAAAAAGGAGCCTTTGGGCGGTTTTGTTCGTGATGTTGCTGATGGCGCTGAGCGTGAATGGTGCGGTGGCGGAGGACGATGCACTTAGGTCCGGAGATTATCAGTACCGCGTTTTGGAAGATGGAACGGCGGAAATTACACATTATTTCGGCAGGGATTCGGTAGTTCATATTCCGGAGACATTGGATGGAAAAACGGTAACGAGCATAAGGGATGGTGCGTTTGCTGAGTGCAGCTCCTTGACGAGCATCGAGCTGCCGGACAGCGTGACCTCTATGGGTCTGAATCTATTTGCGGATTGTTGGCGGCTGAAAAACATTCAAGTTTCCCCGGAGCAGCCTGTTTTCGCAGTCATTGATGGTGTTCTCTTTAACAAAGCGGAGAAATCCCTGATCTGTTATCCGGCTGGAAAACAAGAGGAAGCCTATGAGGTTCCGCAGGGAATTCAGCAGATTAAGTCTTATGCGTTTTATGATTGCAGCGCCTTGACGAGCATCGAGCTGCCGGACAGCGTGACGAGCATAGGGGAGTATGCGTTTGCTTGGTGCAGTTCCTTGACGACCATCGAGCTGCCGGACAGCGTGACGAGCATAGGGGATAAAGCGTTTAGGGATTGCAGCGCCTTGACGAGCATCGAGCTGCCGGACAGTGTGACGAGCATAGGGAATGACGCGTTTTTTGGTTGCAGCGCCTTGACGAACATCGAGCTGCCGGACAGCGTGACGAGCATAGGGGATCAAGCGTTTTGGGGTTGTAACAATCTTACTGTGACAATCTTACAATGACTGTTCAACGCGATTCTTACGCTGCCCGATACGCAAAAGACAACAACCTCAATTATACCTACCCTGACGCCAATGATTGGCTGAACAATTAAGCTGTAATCCCCCTTCCACAGCCTGCGGGAGGCGGAAGGGGGAGTTCTTTTTCGGAGGATTGCCATGAAACACATCGTAACCCTGCTGCTCGCCGTGCTGATGATGCTGGGCGCGTGCGCACTGGCGGATGAACGCGCAGACATGCTGCTTGCCGCCGCCATCAACGAACTGGGCTATTCCGCAACCAAGGGCGGATACAGCAAATACGGCGAGTGGGGCGGAAGCGCCTATGGCGAATGGTGTTCGGAGTTCGTGTCCTGGTGCGTGAATTTCGCTGACGAGTATTACGGCGTTTCGATGCTCGGCACGGATTATCCGCTGCAAACGAGCTGCGAGGGCGGCTCGATGTGGTATAAGGAACGCGGGCGTTATGTGACCGTCGGCGGCGGACTGCGCGGCGAAGAGGGGCAGTTTTACCTCAGCGACGGCGTGGCAGTGGCGGATCGTCCGTATATCCCGCAGCCCGGCGACCTCATCTATATCGAATGGTATAAGTACAACCGCCTTGACCATGTCGGCATTGTCGAGTTCGTGACGCAGGACGGCGACGGCACATATTGGGTGCATACCATCGAGGGCAACAACCATATTCTCGGCCCGACGCCCTCCGTCGTGCAGCGGTATACCTATCGGCTGGATGACGATTCCATACGCGGCTACGGCGTCCTGCGGGAAGGGCTGGTCGGCTGGGAAATGGGCATGGGCGCATCCGGTTCGCAGGTCATCGGTCTGCAAAAGAACCTGAAGGAACTCGGATATTACGACGGCGACTGCGCCGGAAAGCTCGGCAAGGCGACGGTTGAAGCCATCAAAAAATTTCAGAAAGCCAGCGGATTGGAACAGACCGGCACGGCGGATTGGGAAACCCAGTGCGCCATGCAGCAGCAGCTGACCGAGCGGCGCGAGGACGCCGCCGCCCGTGCGCAGGAAGCGGCGGAGGCGAAGGTTCAGGAGAATCTGCAAGCGGCGAAGGACGCCATCACGTCGTCGTGGTTCGGGGAGTTTGATCCCGCGGATGAAGCGGCGGCGTGGGCGCGATTGACGGCGGACATCACCGTTCTGGGCACGGATCAGAAGGAGAAGATCTATCTTTCCGACGCCCCGGACGGCAAGCGAAAGACGACCGAAGCCAATCGCGGCTTTTTTTATGGCGCGTCGGTCGCGGTCAAGGTGCTGGAAGAACAGGACGGCTGGACGAAAATCGAAGCCTATAACGACTGCGATGAGCTGGAACAGGGCTGGGTCAAATCCAGCCGTCTGCGCACGGTTACGCCGAACCAGACATACGGCATTATCGTCGATAAGATGACCCAGCGGCTGTATCTCTATAAGGAGGGGAAGCTGCTGACGACGCTGCTCTGCTCGACGGGAACGACTAGCGGAAGCAACGAGGATTATAACGAAACAGCATCCGGCGAGTTCCTGCTTTGCAGCTGGACGGGCGGATTCTGGTCGGGCAATCTCTACTGCGATCAGGCGATTCGCTTTAACGGCGGCGACCTGATGCACATGGTTCCCGCGATTTACTCCGGCGGCATGGATGCGAGCGGAAATCCCATCGGCAACGCGAACTATGATATCTGCGAAAGCGCACTGGGACGCCGCGCATCGCATGGCTGTGTGCGCGTGCAGCGCAAAGCCAACGCGGACGGCTATAACCATTCGTGGCTGTGGAATAACCTGCGCGGCGAGAAGAATATCAAGATTATCATCTGGGATGATGACGGACGCAAGCTCACCGAAACGGATGCGTCCACGCCGATGTATTACAATCCCACGGGCGGCAAGAAGTATCACACGACGGCACGCTGCTCGAGCGTCAAGAGCGCGTATCTGCCGCTGACGGGCATCACCTACGGCGATTTGAGCCGCTATCCGTATACCGAGCTGACGCCCTGCGCGACGTGCGGCGCACCGGAACGTCCGGAAGTCGTTTCGGCGTGGAACGAAGTCATTGATAAAGCCTATGACGAGCTGGGGCTGACCCCGTAAGAAAACGGTTTGATGCTGAAAAGCGTGTTCTTGACGGAAGGAAAACCGCCTGCGGTGTTTTATGGGTTGCAGCGAACGTAAAGGCGAGGATAAAATCGTGATGTTTGCCGCTACACAGGGAGAACTTTTCGTGATATAATATCTGAGTTTGCGCGATTTGCGCAGACTCTTTTTTGTGCGCTTTAAAAGCAAGGGTTCAAGCTGCCGCAAAGCGATGTCGGATTTGGCTCTGAAAATTGAGAATCTAACCTAAATTGGGAGTGGGGCTGTCAAGCTAACAACGACGATGTTTCAAGAATATAACGAAGTATTTGCGCCCGAAGGTTTCCAAAGGGCGAGCGGAAAGCCCTTTGGTGGGGCGATGGGGCAAAGCCCCATATCTAAAAATGCTTAGATATTTGATTCTTGAAATGTTCGGTTTAATCTTGACACCCCCTTCCTTCTTCGCTTTACGGCAGTTTCAACAAATGATTCAGGAGGAAGAACATGTCTTTGAAATCCGTCAAAATCCCCGGCGTGGGGATGCGCAACGTCAAGACCGCATTGGCGGCGGCTTTCTGCGCGTTCATCTATTACTTTTTTGACCGCAGTCCGGCGTTTGCCTGCATCGGTGCCATCTTCGGCATGGGCTCGGATATGGAGGACTCCCGCAAGAACGGCGGAAATCGTCTGTTCGGCACGCTGATCGGCGGTCTGCTGGGCATGGTGCTTTTCCGTCTGTATCTGTTCATAGAGCCGACCGGAAAATACACACTTTGGCTGGTTCCGCTGACGTTCATCGGAACGGTCATTTTGATCGTGCTTTGCCAGATGTTCTGGGTCGGCGGCGTGCAGCCCGGCGGCGTTGTGCTGTGCATTCTGCTGTTCAATACGCCGGTAGCTACCTACATCAGCTATGCGCTCAACCGTATTTTGGATACGACTATCGGCGTGCTTGTCGCGTGGGCGATCAGCTATCTTTTTCCGCGTGGATGGATGGAGCTGTGGAAAGAGCGCATCAAGGCGTATCGCGCCGCAAAATAAAGCGGCATCGGCGTATTCTTGTATAGGATATTTATGTGTGTGTCGTTGACAAAAAACGCGCATCATAGTATCATGAAAGCCTCTTTGGAGGATACTTGGATGAATAAAAAAATGAAGAAGGACGTGAAGCTCAGTCCGTCGGCGATAATCGCAGTCGGGTTTCTGCTCCTGATTCTGACGGCGACGCTGCTGCTGATGCTGCCCATCTCCGCGCAGAGCAGGCAGTCTACGCCGCTGCTGACCTCGCTGTTTACGGCGACGAGCGCGGTCTGCGTGACGGGTCAGGCCCTGGTGGACACCGGAACGCATTGGTCGCTCTTCGGACAGGTCGTGCTGATTGTGGCGATTCAAATCGGCGGCTTGGGCGTGATGACGTTGATGGCGCTGGTTTCCATGGCACTGGGCAAGAGAATCGGTCTGCGCCAACGAACGCTGCTTCAGGAGAGCGTCGCGTCGTTTCAGGTCGGCGGCATCGTTCGTCTGGTGCGCTTTGCGATGCGGGGAACGGCGGTCGTCGAGGGCTGCGGCGCGGTGCTGCTGAGCTTTCGTTTCGTGCCGATGCTCGGCTGGGCGAAGGGCATCTGGTACGGCGTGTTTCATTCGGTTTCCGCATTCTGCAACGCGGGCTTTGACCTGATGGGACCGATATCGGGAGAATTTTCGTCGCTGGAATCCTTTGTCGGCGATCCGTTTGTTAACGGGGTTATTATCATGTTGATTCTGCTTGGCGGGCTGGGCTTCTTCGTTTGGGAAGATCT
The DNA here is from genome assembly GCA_900548125.1 of uncultured Eubacteriales bacterium. Classification (GTDB taxonomy): domain Bacteria; phylum Bacillota; class Clostridia; order Christensenellales; family Aristaeellaceae; genus Ventricola. The sequence continues at coordinate 7,882 of URJN01000016.1, read as the reverse complement.
GTTCAAAAACCGCCTGCATTGGAAGAAGCTGCGTCTGCATACCCGCGTGGCTTTGATGCTGGCGGCGGTGCTGGTGGTCGTGCCGAGTCTGTTCTTCTTCTTTACGGAAAAGAATGCTTCTATGGCGGGGCTGCCACTGGGCACGCGCATTTGGGCAAGCGCTTTTTCCGCGGTCACGCCGAGAACGGCGGGCTTTGATACCGTGCCGACTGGAGAACTCAGTCCGGCAGGCGGTTTGATGACGCTGATTCTGATGATGACGGGCGGCAACTCAGGCTCGACGGCGGGCGGCGCAAAGACGACGACCATCCTGCTCGTTCTGCTGACGGCGGCGTCTATACTCAAGGGCGAGGAGGATGTACACATCTTCGGCAGGCGCATCGAAAACGACCTGCTTCGCCGTGCCTGCTCGATTGTCGTGGTCTATTTTACGATGGGCATGCTGGCGACGCTCGCCATCTGTGCCGCTCAGCCGGAGTTCACCCTTCAGCAGGTGCTGATTGAGGTCTTTTCCGCCATCGACACGGTCGGCTTGACGACGGGCATCACACGCGATTTGAACACGTTCTCACGCATTGTCATCATTCTGCTGATGTATGCCGGCAGGCTGGGCAGCATGACGTTCATCATTTTGCTGACCCGCAGAAAACCGCCCGCACCGGTGCAGTATCCGACGGACAAGGTGATTATCGGATGATGCGTTTGGAGACTGGGATTACGTTGGAGCGGTTGGATGCGGCGTTAGCGGAATCAGGGGACGCTTCGCTCCCTGATTCATAGTTGATTGCGCTTCGCGCGTGGGGTTCGGTTGGGGTTACGATGGGGTTGCCACCCCATACCCTGCTTGGGGCTTTGCCCCAAACCCCGGCAAGGAACGTTGTTCCCTGCACCCTTTCTCCGCTTCGCGGCGGCTTAAACAAGTGTTAGTGGAATCAGGGGACGCTTCGCGGCGGTTTAAAGTTATGTAACAGTGTCCTCATCAGCTATCGCGCAGCGATAGCATAGTGGGAAATCCAAGAACCTCAGGTTCTTGGTGGGGTTTGGGGCAAAGCCCCAAAAAGGAGTTTGCAATGAAGTCCATTTTGATTATCGGTCTGGGACGCTTCGGGCGTCACCTGTGCCAGAAATTCATGAGCCTGAACAATGAGGTCATGATTGTGGATCGTGACGAGGCGGAGGTCAGTGCACTTGCCGATAACGTGACCAGCGCACAGATTGCGGACTGCACGGACGAAAACGCACTCCGTGCGCTCGGCGTACAGAACTTCGACATCTGCTTTGTCTGCATCGGGTCGGATTTTGCCAGCAGCCTGCTTGTCACATCCATGCTCAAGGATATGGGCGCGGCGCATATCATCGCGAAGGCGTCGCAGGACATCCACGCCAAGCTGCTTTTGCGCAACGGCGCGGACGAGGTCGTCTACCCCGAACGGGACAGCGCGGAGCGTCTTGCGACCCGCCTGAGCGCACGGAATGTATTTGATTATATCGAGCTGACGGACGAATACTCCATCTACGAGATTCCGCCGCTTGAGAGCTGGGTCGGACGCAGTGTGCGCGATGTGGACGTGCGAAACAAATACCACATCAACATCCTCGCCGTCAAAGCGGGCGGCCATTTGAAGCCGCTCCCCGGCGCGGACTACGTCTTCGCCGGCGACGAACATCTGCTGGCGCTGGCGGCGAAAGAGGACGCGAAAAAGCTGCTGAAAAAGATTTGAGCGAAGAACGGGCATGGAGCCTTATGAAGCAATCGATCATCCATTTATCGCGAAGCGATAAATGCAGGAAAGGGTGCAGGGAACGAAGTTCCTTGCTGGGGTTTGGGGCAAAGCCCCAAGCGTTCCCGTGAAAAACCTTTTTCTGAATCGGGGAATCGGTGAAATCCGCGCATGCCCCTTGAAATCGTGCGTTCGTCATGATATACTGAGTCTAAACTATCGGAGGAACAGAGCCATGACGAATTTCTCTTTCGTGCGATTTAGCGGCTATACCTATATGGGTGATAGTCTTGCTGTCGTGCGTGCAAGGGAAAGTGTCGGGCGCGTCCTGCCGCTGGTCTGATACGTGTAGATCAGGCTCCTGCCACACAAGGCGGGAGCCTTTTTCTATATCATCGGCTTTCGCCCTGCGAGGAAAAACGAACCATGTCAGGAAAGCGAGGAATTTTGCCATGATTATCATTATGAAGCCGCAGGCAACTGAGGAACAGATTGGAACACTTTGCGATTCGCTGGGCAAGCAGGGCATGCAGGTGCAGCGCAACGCCGGCGTGGACTGCACGGTGCTGGGCGTGCTGGGCGACGTCGCCAAGCTCGACCCGCATGATTTTCTGATTCAGCCGGGCGTTGAGCGCGTGATGCCGGTATCCGAACCATTCAAAAAGGCGAACCGCAAATTCCATCCGACGGACAGCGTGATCGATTGCGGCGGCGTGAAGGTCGGCGGGCGCAAGCTGGCGTTTTTCGCGGGTCCCTGCTCGGTGGAAAACTACGACCAGATCACGGATACCGCGCTGAAGGTTCGCGCAAGCGGGGCAAACATCCTGCGCGGCGGCGCGTATAAGCCGCGCACATCGCCTTACGCGTTTCAGGGACTGAAGCTGGAAGGTCTGGCACTGCTGGAGCAGGCGAAGGAGCTGACCGGCATGCCGATTTGCACGGAAATCATGAGCCCCAAGCTGGTGGAGGAATTCGACCGGCGCGTGGATGTGATTCAGGTCGGCGCACGCAACATGCAGAACTTTGATTTGCTGACCGAGCTGGGGCAGACCCGCAAACCGATTCTGCTCAAGCGCGGGCTTTCCGCAACCATCAGCGAGTGGCTGATGAGTGCGGAATACATCATGGCGGCGGGCAATCCGAACGTCATCCTCTGCGAACGCGGCATCCGCACGTTTGAAACCTATACGCGCAACACGCTCGATTTGTCGGCGGTTCAGGCAGTCAAGCGGCTGAGCCATCTGCCGGTGATCGTCGATCCGTCCCACGCGACCGGCTTGAGCTGGATGGTGGAGCGCATGTCGCTGGCGGCGATTGCGGCAGGCGCGGACGGCTTGATCATCGAGGTGCATAACAATCCGCCCAAGGCACTCTGCGACGGCGCACAGAGCCTGACGCCGGATCAATACGCCCAGCTCGTCGGCAAAATCAGCGCGCTTGCGCCCATTGTTGAAAGATGTCTTTAAGGGAGAATTCCATCATGAAAATCATGTTTATCGGTTTGGGACTGATTGGCGGCAGTATGGCACTGGCGTTGGAGGGCTATCCCAATCTGGAACGCTACGCGGTGGACGGCGACGAACCGACGCGGCTGGAAGCACTCGGGCGCGGCGTCGTCCGTGCGGCATGGTCGCGCTCGGACGATGCGCCCATCGAGGATATGGATATCGTCGTGCTTTGCCTGCATCCGGAAGCGGCGGCGGATTTTATCCGCAAACAGGCGGGCAGAATCAAGCCTGATGCGCTGCTGACCGATGTATGCGGCGTGAAGCGTCCGCTTCGGGAAGCTGTTGCGGAAATCGCAGATAGAAGGTTTATCTATCTCGGCGGTCATCCCATGGCGGGACGGGAGCGCGGCGGCTTTGCCCACGCGACGGGCGACCTCTTCCGCGGTGCGCATTACATCCTGACGCCGGATGACAGCGTGCCGCAGGAGAGCATCCACCTGCTTGAGCAGCTGGTGACGTTCATGGGCTGTGCGGATGTCGTGTTCACCAATCCGGACGCGCACGACGAGCGCATTGCCTATACGAGCCAGCTGATGCATGTCATGGCTCTGGCCCTCTGCGACCAGCATCTGCTGTTTGACAGCTATGGCTTTGAGGGCGGTTCATTCCGAGGCGCGACGCGCGTGGCGGCACTCGACCCCAAACTCTGGTGTGAGCTGTTTTGGGCAAACAAGGAGACGCTGGCGGAACTGACCGATGAACTCATCGACAAGCTGACGGAATACAGCGGGCTTCTGCATGGCGACGACCGCGCCGCGCTGCTGGAGCGGCTGACGGTTTCCAGCGACCGCAAGAAGAAGTTTGATACCCTGCGCGGGCTGGACGCGAGCCAGAAACCGCTGTTTAAGTAAGGTGAGGAATATGCCGATTGTGAACGTGACTGCGCCGGAACAGGCGGAACACTATGAAATCCATATCGGGCACGGGCTGCTCAGCCATGCCGCGTCGCTGCTTGCCATGTGCGCGGGCAGGCGGGCGATGATCGTGACGGATGAAAACGTCGCGCCGCTGTATGCCGACGCGCTCAGAGGTCAGCTTGAGCTGGCGGGAGCGCAGGTCAGCCTGTTTGTCCTGCCCGCGGGAGAAACGACCAAGTGCATGGCGCAGCTTGAGCGGCTGTATGACGCGTTTTTGGATGCACATCTGACCCGAAAGGACTATGTGATTGCGCTGGGCGGCGGCGTGGTCGGCGACCTGACGGGCTATGCGGCGTGTACCTATCTGCGCGGCGTTCATTTGATTCAGGTGCCGACGACGCTGCTGGCGCAGGTGGATTCCTCCGTCGGCGGCAAGGTGGCAGTCAACCACCCGCGGGGGAAGAACCTGCTTGGCGCGTTTTATCAGCCGGAACGGGTGCTGATTGACTGCGATACGCTGAAAACGCTCGATGCGCGTCAGGTCGGCGCGGGCTTGGGCGAGGTCATCAAGTATGGCTGCATCGCCGATGCGGCGCTTTTTGAGCGCATAGAGTCGCTGGGGAGCCGTGAGGCACTGATGCCGGAGCTTGACCAAATCGTCGCCCGCTGCTGTGAAATCAAGGCGCGGTATGTGCAAGAGGATCCGCACGACCACGGCGTCCGCATGCAGCTCAACTATGGGCATACGCTGGCGCACGCGCTGGAAAACGGCATGGGTTACGGCGTGCTGCTGCATGGCGAGGCGGTCTGCATCGGCATGGTTGCCGCGGCGAAATGGGGCGAGGCCCTCGGCGTGACGCCGGCGGGAACGGATGAGCGCATCGAGCGCATGCTTTTGGCTTACGGTCTGCCGACGAAGGAGCCGGAAGGACTTTCGCGTAAGCAGCTTGCCGCGACCATGGCACTGGATAAGAAGTCGGAGGGCAGCAAGGTCAACGTCGTTTTGCTGACCCAAATCGGCGCATGCACAGGCATGCCGGTTGACAGCGAAAAGCTGGCGCAGATGCTGTAAGGAGGTTCGTTATGGAAAAAATCGTCAGTCCGGGCTTTTTAAGCGGAACACTGCGGATGCTGCCCAGCAAATCCGCGTCCCATCGTGCGGTGATGATGGCGGCGATGGCACAGGGAAAAACACTGCTTGAGCCGCTTCAGCTTTCGCAGGATATTTCCGCGACGCTCTCCTGCGCGGAAGCACTCGGACTGACGCGCGGCGCGGCAATCGCTCCGACCGATACGGAAGGCTTTGTCCGCGCCGAGATTCATGGCGGCGGCATGGCTGAAAACAGGGGGCTGAGGGTGCTGGATTGCGGCGAATCCGGCTCAACTCTGCGCTTTTTTATCCCGTTGGCGTTGGATGGACGGGGAGCGGTGCGCTTTGAAGGGCGCGGCAGGCTGATGCAGCGTCCGCTGTCCGTCTATGAGGACATGTTCAAGGCGCGGGGCATCCTCTGGCGGCATGAGGGCGACAGCCTGACGGTGGACGGGCTGCTTAAAAGCGGGCGATACAGCATGCCCGGCGACGTCAGCAGCCAGTTTATCACGGGCATGCTGCTTGCCCTGCCGCGGCTGGCAGGGGACAGCGTGCTGGAAATCACGACGCCGCTGGAATCACGCGCCTATGTCGAATTGACGCGGCGCATACAGGCGGATTATCATGTGGTCAGCGAATGGGACGAGAAGGGTCAAAGCCTGCTGATTCCCGGCGGACAGCGGGCGGTATCGCCCGGCAGGATGCACATCGGCGGAGACTGGAGCCACGCGGCGTTTTATCTGGTCGCGGGTACGATTGGGCGGGGAGAGATTCGCCTGACGGGGCTTGACCCGAACAGCGCACAGGGCGACCGCGCACTGGTCGGCATTCTGCGCGACATGGGCGCGGACATCCGATGGGAGGGCGATGAGCTGGTCGCCCGCGCATCGAAGCTGCATGGGCTGCACGCGGATTGCTCGCAGATTCCCGACGTCGTTCCGGCTCTGGCTGTGGCGATGGCGGCGGCAGAGGGCGAGAGCCGAATCAGCGGCGCGGCACGTCTGCGCATCAAGGAAAGCGACCGGCTCAGCGCGATGTGCGCGGCGCTGTCCGCGGCGGGTGCGTGCATTCGCGAAACGGAGGACGGTTTGCTGATCCGCGGCGGAAAGCGGCTGTGCGCGGCGAGAATCGACGGCTGCAACGATCACCGCATTGTGATGGCGATGGCTGTCGCCTCGGCAATCGCGGACGGAGAGCTGACGTTGACGGACGCGGAGGCGACGGCGAAATCCGCACCGGCATTCTGGAATGAATTTGCATCGCTGGGAGGGCAGGCACGATGAGGGCGAACTTTGGCGAACATTTCAAGCTGACGATTTTCGGCGAATCCCACGGCGCGGCAATCGGCATCGTCATCGACGGCTTGCCCGCAGGCGCGGCGATGGATGAGGAATCCATCGCACGGCAGATGGCGCGCCGCGCACCGGGCAACGACCCGACCGCAACCGCGAGAAAGGAAGCGGACGCTGTTCGCATACTCTCCGGCGTGCGCAACGGACGCGCAACGGGCGCACCGCTGTGCGCGATGATCGAAAACACGAACACGCGCTCGGACGATTACCGAAACATCGCGGTGAGCATGCGCCCCGGTCATGCGGATTACGCAGGGTATGTGAAATACGGCGGATACAACGACCCAAGGGGCGGCGGGCATTTTTCCGGACGGCTGACCGCGCCGCTCGTCTTTGCGGGAAGCGTTGCTCGCGACCTGCTCAAAGAAAAGGGCGTGACCATCGGCGCACATATCGCGTCGATTGCGGATGTGAACGATGAGCCGCTTGATCCGGTGAACGTGGACGCACAGACGCTTGAACGGCTGGCGGGTTCGCGTTTTCCGCTGCTCTGCCCCGAAAAAGAAGAGGATATGCGCCGCGCCGTCGCTCTGGCGCGGGAAGCGCGGGACAGCGTGGGCGGTGTCATTGAGTGCGCGGCGGTCGGCGTGCCGGCGGGAATCGGATCTCCGTTCTTCGGCTCGGTGGAGAGCGTCGTCAGTCAGCTGGCGTTTTCCATTCCGGCGGTCAAGGCGGTTGAGTTTGGCGACGGCAGGCTGCTTGCGGGCATGCGCGGCAGTCAGGCAAACGACCCGATGCGCATGCAGGACGGGCAAATCATCTGCACGAGCAATCACAACGGCGGCGTGACGGGCGGCATTACAAACGGCATGCCCGTCGTATTCCGCGTCGCCGTGAAGCCGACGCCGTCGATTGCGCAGGAGCAGCAGACGATAGACGTTGGCAGGCGGGAAAACACGCAGCTGACGATTGCAGGCAGGCACGACCCCTGTATTGTTCCCCGAGCGGTCGCCGTTGTGGAGAGCATTTTGGCGATTGCGCTGTGCGAACTGATGATGGATGACGTGGCGCAAAATGCGATGGGGACGGTTGAGGGGACGGTTGGGGCGTTGCCCCAAACCCCACCAAGAACCTGAGGTTCTTGGATTTCCCACTTCATGTATCTCTTCGAGATACATGGGGCTAAAAACTGATTTTAATAAAATTTAACTATCGCGAAGCGATAACTGAAGGGAAGTCTATTTAAACCGCCGCGAAGCGGAGAAGGGAGTCTGAGGGACGGGTCCCTCAGGCGGGTTTGGGATTGTAGCCATGCGCCCGCTGTGCGGGATTCAGCATGGCGGAAATCGGAAATCGCAAGGAGCGCTTGCGCGTTCGCGAAGCGGGCGCGTCTGCCGCAGGCAGAGGACAGCGC
>URJN01000015.1 GCA_900548125.1 uncultured Eubacteriales bacterium | reverse complement strand
ATACCGCGGCAGGGTACACGGCCCGAACAGGTAACCCAGCCAAAGACCCAGCACGCCCAGAGCGGCAGGCAAAAACCGACCGCGCCGATCGGAGACCAGCTTTGCGCAGGCGAACACAATCAACCAGAATGGCGTCGCGGTCGAGAAAAGGATGGCGACGATGGGATATTTTTGATAATAATTGAAACGGCAGATGCGCTCAAGCTGATTGGCAACAGCGGGCAGGAAGCAGTAATTCTGTATACCGGCTTCGGTCATGTCGTATTCCTGAAGCTGCAAATAGCCTTTATCGCTGTACGTGACGTCGGGATAGATGGTCGAATGGCTCAGGTCGTCGGGGTACCACGAGCCGACGTTGAGCATCAGGAACGCTTCCAGATATTCATAGGCATACGTCTTGGCGTCTTTTGCCCATATTTTCAGAAAATCGCGCCCGTCGGTCTGGATGCGTGCGCGATCCAGATAGCCCTTTGCGCTGTCACCCAGATGCGGATAGACGGTGCTGTAACCCGAAGGAGAGGTATACCATTCCTCAATTTCCGCTTTCTCCTCCTCACTCATCCTGCCGCTGTTGTAAGCGCGGACAAGCTGCTGGGCGGGAATACTGTACAGCTGAAAGGAAGGAGCGGCTTCAGGGGAAAGCACGGCAGTCAGCACACCGGTGACGGCGGCACTTGCGCCCAGGCATGCGGCAAGCAGCAAAGCCGCATGCCTGCGATAGCCGCGCAGAACAATCAGCAGGGAGGGAAGCAGCAGCGCATAGGCGAACAGACCGTTGTTGCGCAGGAGTGCACTTCCAACGCCGCAGACGATGTAAAGCACGATGTTCCGGCGGCGGGAAAAGAAGGCTTGGGGAGCTTCAATCATCTCCCATGTCTGAAGCATCATGACCAGTACGCAGGCGGAGAACAGCGTGTCCTTGCAGGTGGAAATCGCCATGACCGAGAAAACAGGCATCCATGCGTATGCAGCAGCCATCAGCACGCTGACCCATGCGGGCGCGCCGCGACGCTGAACGAATACACAGCTATACGCCAGCGCAAAGGCAAAGGCGGTCATCTGTAAGAGCGTATTGAACAGCACGCCGAGCGTCGGACTGCCTAACGCTTCGCCCAGAGCCACCAAGCCGTTGCTCAGTGCGCTGTGCAGCAGCGGATGGAGATTGGAGTAGCTGTGTTCCAAACGCTGAGCGTATTGCCAAGGAAAATCGTAGTTTAACGCCCCAGGGAAGAACGCCAGCAAAACGGGAAGCCAGCAGAGCAGGAAAAAGAGCGCATATCCCCAAACCGGCAGACGCAGGGGTTTGCCGATTTTCAGCGGTTCGCGTGCGGAGAGCAGCCTTGCGGCGAGAGAACCGAGCGCAGGCGCGGCAAGCACAGGCACGGCAAAACGGCGAATCAGACTGCCCGTGCCGCGAAGCAGCCCATCGTAGACAAACAGCTCTGAGCCGATACTCAGAGCGGCGGCAAATAGAAAACCAAAGACCAGCCCGCTGACAAAACGGTGTCTGCCCGCATGCAAAGCTGCCTGATAGATGGGGTAGAAGCAAGCCAATTCGAGCATCATTCCCAGTGTACCGGAACGAAAGACTGCGCTGTCCGGATTGGCGGGAATGAGATAAGGTGCGGCAGCCGCAAGCGCAAAGCAGGAGAGCAGCGCCCATAGCGCGGCATGTTTACGAATCAAGGACATGGAAAGCTCCTTTAGTGTGTGTGATACGGTTTTATTAAAAGCATTTTAGGACTGCTGCAAAGCGATATATGCAGGCTGGACAAGGGTCTCTTATCATCCCTTTATTGTAACGGAATCAGCCTTGAAGGTCAACAACACAATCCCCGCCGTCAAAGGCGGGGACATGAGCATTACTCAGCGGGCTTTTCTTCAGCCTTGACCGCTTCGGTCACTTCGACTTTCGGAGCAGCTTTCTTGCGGGGAGCGCGTTTGGGCTTGGCAGAAGCTTCCTCAGCCTTGGTTTCAGCCTTTGGTTCTTCCTTAGCCTCAGCCTTTACTTCGGCTTTCGGAGTAGCCTTTTTGCGGGGAGCGCGCTTGGGCTTGGCAGGAGCTTCCTCAGCCTTAGTTTCGGCGTTCGGTTCTTCCTTAACCTCAGCCTTTACCTCGGCTTTTTTGCGGGGAGCGCGCTTGGGCTTGACAGGAGCTTCCTCAGCTTTGGCTTCAGCCTTCACTTCGGTCTTTGACTCAGCCTTTTTGCGAGGGGCGCGTTTTGCAGGTGCCTTCTTGGGCGTTTCCCCGACCTCCGCGCTGGCTTCGGTCTCCGCACGCGGGGCACTCTGAGCCGGGGCTTCCTTAGGGTTTTCGATTTCCGCAGGCTGGGTGAGCGTGAAGTCCGTTGCGGGCTTGGTCACTTCCTCGTACAGAGCCATGTACTTGCCGGCAGAGGAATACCAGCTGTAATCACCGGTCATGCCGCGGACAATCAGGCGATACCAGACGTCGCGGTTATTGTTGTAATAATGCACGGCGCGGCGGACGGTATGCAGCATGTCATGCGCATTGTAGTTGAAGAAGGTGAAGCCATTGCCTTCGTCCGTGAACTTGTTGTAGGAAAGGACGGTGTCGCGCAGACCGCCGGTTTCGCGGGCGATCGGCACAGAGCCATAGCGCATGGCGATCATCTGGGACAGACCGCACGGCTCGAACTGGCTGGGCATGAGGAACATATCGCTGCCAGCATAGATGCGGTGCGCAAGCTGATGGTTCATCGCAAAGCGCGTCGCAAGGCGTCCCGGATACTCGCTCTCCGCCCAGGAGAACAGGTTGGTGTACTTCGCTTCGCCCATGCCGAGCACGACGAGCTGGATGCCGGTCGCCATGAGTTCGCGGATGACGCACTCGATGAGATCAAAGCCCTTCTGGTTGGACAGGCGGGAGATGATGCCCACGAGCGGAACGGTCGGGTCGACCTCAAGACCAAGCTCCTTTTGAAGCTCCTGCTTGCAGATTTCCTTACCGCCCAGATGATACGGATCGTAGTTGGCGTAAATCTGAGGATCCTTCGCCGGATCATAATCGTTGATGTCAATGCCGTTGAGAATGCCGACGAGCTGGTCCTTGCGTGCGCGGAGGAGACCATCCAGACGCTCGCCGTAGAACGCGGTCTGAATTTCATCCGCATAGCTCGGGGAAACGGTCGTCAGCTCGTCCGCGTAGACCAGACCGGCCTTCATGTAGTTCGCGCAGCCGTAGCACTCCAGCTTATCGGATGTGAACAGGCTGTCGCCCAGACCGAGGGTATCCTGAACCGCCTTAATCGGGAACACGCCCTGATACTGGAGGTTGTGGATAGTGTAAACGGTCTTCATATCCTGATAGAACGGATACTGCGCATACTGAATCTTGAGCAGGGCAGGAATCATGCCGGTCTGCCAGTCGTGGCAGTGGACGACATCGGGCTTGAAATCAAGATGCACAAGCGCGTCGATGACCGCGCGGTCGAAGAAGCCGAAACGCTCGTATTCGTCGCCGCCCAGACCATAGATGTAGGAACGGCCGAAATAATACTGGTTATCGACAAAGTAGAAGGTCACGTCCTGATACTCAAGGCTCTTGATGCCGCAATACTGACGACGCCAGCACAGCTCGACCTCGAACTCACATTCGAGCTTCATCTGGTTGACATATTCCTGCGGGATGGCGGCATACAGCGGCAGAATCACGCGGACATCCGCGCCCTGCGCCTTGAGAACGGGGGTGAGCGCACCGACAACGTCGGCAAGACCGCCGGTCTTAATAAAAGGTACGCACTCGGAAGCTGCAAAAAGAATCTTCATGAGCGATGTGTCCTCCTTTTAAATCAAGTGGATTGAGTGAATGCTTTTGAAACGCAGGCGGCGTATGCCGTTCTGCGAAAAAGGCGGGAGTCGCCCTTATCCGCACGACCCCCGCTTGAAAAATCAGATAACAACGTTCTTGGCGATGACGATCGGATAGGCGGCGGGCGCAATCAGGCGACCGTTGCGGCGGATGACGCTCTGCTTATCCAGAATGCAGTGGTCAATCTCTGCGCCTTCCTGAATCTGCGCGTCCTGCATGACGATGGAGTTCTTGATGACCGCGCCCTTAGCGACCTTGACGCCGCGGAAGAGGACGGAGTTGATCACCGTGCCTTCGATGATGCAGCCGTTGGCGATGAGCGAATTGGAGCATTCGCACTCGTCGATATAACGGGCGGGCAGGTCGTCGCGAACCTTCGTATACACAGGGCGGTCAGCCGGGAAGAGCTGGCGGCGCACATCGCTGTTGAGCAGCGACATGTTGAAGTTGAAGTAAGACTGGATGGAGTCAATCTGGCATGCCAGTCCCTTGTATTCATAGCCGTAGACCTTGAGGTTGCCGTCGTTGATGTTGCGCTGGAGAATATCGCGGTCGAAATCGTGCATGCCGTTGGCAGCAGCCTGCTCGACCAGCTGGCGCAGCAGCTCGCGCTTGGTGATGTAAATCTTCAGAGAAGCGCAGTCGCGGGTCGGAACGGAAGAACCGATTTCCATGCCCGTAACCTTGCCGTCCTCGTCAACCGACAGGAAGGTATCGTTCTCGCCCTCGGTGCCGACGGCTTTCGTGCCATGCGCATACAGCACGGTCACGTCCGCGCCCTTTTCCACATGGTACTTGAGGGCATCGGTGTAATCCATGTTGTAGATGGTGTGGCTGTTGGTCAGCACGATATACTCCTGACGGGACAGACGCAGGAAGGTGCTGTTGGATTTAAGCGCATCCAGCAGACCGGAATAAACGCCCATGTTTTCGCGCGTCAGGAACGGCGGGAGCATCACCAGACCCTGCTTGCCGTGCAAATCCCACTCACGGCCGGAGCTGATATGATCCATCAGAGAGGAATAGTTCTTCTGGGTGATGACGCCGACATTCTTGATGCCGCTGTGAACCATCGAGGAGAGCTGGAAGTCAATGACGCGGTAACGGCCCGCAATCGGCAGAGCCGCGACAGCGCGAAGGCTGGTCAGTTCGCCCAGATGGATATCGTTTTCGCCTGTAAAAATCAGACCCATGACGTCTTTCATGTGTATGCCCCTCCTTACTGCTGCGCGTCGGCGGCAATCTGCGCGCCGGCGGCAACCTTTTCCCCTGCGGGAATGACGGCGTTATGCCCGACAACGGCAATCTTGCCGGTCTCCTCGCCGACCACGGCACCCGCACAGATATGCGCGTTCTCCGCGATGATCGCACGGCGGACGACCGCACCGCGCTCGATAATCGCGCCCGGCATGATGACCGCATCGGTAATCTCCGCGCCGGTTTCGACGGTTACGCCCGCAAAGAGGACGGAGTGGTTGATAACGCCCTTGACCTCGCAGCCCTCCGTAATCAGGCTGTTGATGACCTTCGCGCCGTCGGCGATGTAGTGCGGCGGCATGCCCGGATTACGGGCATAGATGCGCCAACGCTTATCATACAGGTCAATCGGCATCGGGATTTCAAGCAGATCCATGTTCGCTTCCCAGAGGGACTCGATGGTTCCGACATCCTTCCAGTAGCCGTCAAAGGTATAGGTATAGAGATTCTCGCCGGCGTTGAGCATGGCGGGAATGATGTTCTTGCCAAAGTCGTTGTCACTGGCGGGGTTGGCTTCGTCCAGCTCAAGGTACTTGCGCATCTTGCTCCAGGAGAAGATGTACACGCCCATGGAAGCCTTGTTGCTCTTGGGATGAGCCGGCTTTTCCTCGAACTCGGTGATGCGGTTGTTTTCGTCCGTATTGAGGATGCCGAAGCGCGGCGCCTCCTCCCACGGAACCTCGCGCACGGCGATGGTCAAATCCGCGCCCTTGGCGATATGCTCGCGGAGCATGGCGTTGTAGTCCATCTTATAGATATGGTCGCCGGAGAGAACGAGAACGTACTCCGGATCCCACTGAGCGATGAACGGGATATTCTGATAAATGGCGTTTGCCGTGCCCTTGTACCATTCGCCGGTCTTGCCGGTCTGATACGGCGGCAGAACGTAGACGCCGCCGTTGGAAAGGTCAAGATCCCACGGGGAACCGGAGCCGATATAGGCGTTCAGTTCCAGCGGGCGATACTGCGTCAGCACGCCGACGACATCGATGCCCGAATTGGTGCAGTTGGAAAGCGGAAAATCAATGATGCGATATTTTCCGCCGTAGGGGACTGCCGGCTTGGCGACATCCTTAGTCAGAATGCCCAGACGACTGCCCTGTCCGCCGGCAAGCAGCATGGCAACGCATTGCTTCTTCCTCATCGTAAACACACTCCTGTGATATTGGGTTAATCGGAACATCGGAAAAGCGGGGGAAGGAGAGCCTTCGCAACCGCCTATCCACTTGAACCCATTATACCATAATCTATGCAAAAGGGAAAGCAAATTCATGTGATGTTTGCTTGATATGAATCGGAAATGGGTCAGTTTTTGAACGCAAACCGTCCTAGCGGGCGTTTTTTGTCCCACACAAACTTGCAGAAAAACCGACAGAAAGCGGGTGCATGCGCAGACGGTGTTTGACAAAAAACAGGCAATATCAGCAAAAGCGGTTTGAAGGAGCTTACAATTGCAAAACAACGCGCCGTGCTGTATAATGAAGCAAATCAAAGAAATGAAGGAAAAGAGATTTGAGTAATAAAATGCGGCTGGATAAGCTGCTGACGCTGCTCGGCGAGGGCACGCGCAGCGAAATCAAAGCGGCTGTGCGTGCGGGGCGCGTGACGGTGGACGGTGTGCCTGCCCGGGACGCGGGGATGCAGGTCGAGGGGGAGAAGGATGACATCCGGCTGGATGGGCGGCGGCTGAGCTATAAGCCCGTTCGCCATGTGATGCTCCATAAGCCGGCGGGCGTGCTGACCGCCGCAAGAGACAGGAAGCAGAAAACCGTCATGGATCTGCTTCCGCCGATGTATGCCGCGATGGGCGCGATGCCCGCGGGACGGCTGGATAAGGACACCGAGGGACTGCTCGTCATCACATCGGACGGACAGCTTGCTCACCGCATTATTTCGCCCAAGCACGAGGTCGGCAAGGTCTATTATGCGCGGCTCGACGGCGAGCTGACGGATGAGGACATCCGCGTGCTTGAAGCGGGCATTCACATCAGCGACGCGGACGGAGAGTTCGACGCGCGACCGGCGAAGATTTGGAAAGCCGAAGGAGACGCGGCGTTTATCCGCGTGACCGAGGGCAAGTATCATCAGGTCAAGCGCATGTTCGCCGCGAGGGGAAAGCCTGTTATTTATCTCAAGCGCATGGCAATTGGAAGCCTGACGCTGGATCCTGCGCTTGCGCCGGGAGAATGGCGCGAACTGACCGATGATGAGGTCGTTCAGCTTGAGCAGTCGGATGACGGGGAGCGCGTCGTTGAAACGTGGGGAACGATTGGGGTTTTACCCCAAACCTCACAAGGGAACTAAGTTCCCTTGACCTTCTGTTACGCTGTCGCCATGCGACAGCAGAAGATAAGCCTGTTTAAACCGACGCGAAGCGAAGAAAAGGTGCAGGGAATAAGTTCCCTGCCGAGGGTTTGGGGCGAGAAGCCCCAACATCCCCCCCAACGTTTCTCTTAAAACTCCTTGTTCTCGTATCGCCGACACCAAGTGTACTTGCTGACTGCGCTGCGCTGTGCCGTCACGCCGCTAAGAACGGCTTGCAAGTAGGACGGTAGGAATTCGTCGTATTTGACTTCCAGAACTTCAACGGGATCATCAAAAACCGGATAGGTCGGGATGTTCGGGTTGAACATGTCTGTCTGATAAAGTCCGGTTCGAATCTGCTTGTCAAACGTGATGCGTACTTCCTCAGCGGGATGAATGTAGGCTTCGCGGACGTAATCGACGATGACCACGGGCCGCAGAAGCCGCGTTTTCATCTCGCGGTAAACGTCGTGCAGAAGCGGGTGACGCATGCGCTGCAAGCCTTCCGGATCGCCTGCAATCAATTGATCGGCGAGGTCGCGGGGGATGGAAACCGACTGCTTGGAAATCAGGTCACCATACTTGCTTTTACATTCGAGCTTGATGATTTTGTCGCTGAAATCGTAGATGCGGATGCGGTATTTCTTTCGGTTGCCTACACCGGCGATTTTTTCGTCCAGCGCATCGTCGTTGATGGTGTCAAAATACAGCGAGCGGATGTAGTATTCATGCCCCTGGTCGAGCTTCATCAGCGGCGTAAGCGAATGACGCAGGACGGTCAGCTCCACAGGGGTGATGAAATACTTCAGCTCATGCCGGAGCGGAATGTTGCGGATAATCATAGAGGCTCCTTAGTTGCCCGCTTCGGACTGGCAGGCAATCAGCGTCGCACTGTGTACGCCGTCGGTGTCCATCAGCTTGTTGACGATATCAAAGCGCTCGCGCAGCTGTACTTCAACGGTCAGCTCAACGCCGCCGGGGGTGACGGTTTTGCTGCGCAGACGCTGAACCTTGATGCGGCGGATGAAATCCATGACTTCGGACTCCGCACTTTCATCGTAATGGGTGACGAGCAGGAAGGTGTTCGGCGTGCGCAGACGGAAGAACGACAGCGACAGCATCGCAATCGAAATGCCTGCGACGACAACCAGCGCGATGGTATACAGCTCCGCGCCGAGCAGGATGCCCATCGTCAGGCTCCAGAACATGTACGCCGTGTCCAGAGGGTCTTTGACGGCGGTACGGAAGCGGACGATGGACAGGGCGCCGACCATGCCCATGGAGAGCGCGATGTTTGACTTAATGCACATGACGACCGGCGTGGTAATCATGCAGAGCATGATGAGCGTGTTAGCGAAGGAAGGGGAGAACAGCACGCCGCGGAACGCCTTGCGGTAGACCAACGCAATAATCATGCCGACGATAAAGCCCATCAGCAGGGCAAGAATCATCTTGGTAGGGGTCAGGCTTGCCATCTGCTGGGCAAACCATTCGTTGACGCTCGCGTTGTTAATCATGTTTTTCATGGGTCGAGTCCTCCAAATCTAATTGTGTTAAAGAATTACTGATATTCTGCCGGAATCTCCGGGCATGGACCGAAGTAGGATTCCATTTCCGCGTCGCTCAGCCCGAAGTAAGACTGGATATCCAGCCAGATGAAGTGCGGGCGGCGGTTCATAACGCGGACGGCGCGTTCGCAGCGCGTGATCCAGTAGTTGTATGCGCCGGTTGCGTTCTTCGGCACGTCGAAGCTGACCTGTGCGGGCATCTCTGTCGCCCAGCGTTCGCTGTGCATCTGCATTTCCGGCTTGATTTGCGCCGTCATTTCATAGAACAGCGAAACCATGTTTTCCGTCGTCAGCACCGTGTTAAACAGTTCGCCGTAGCGCTTGAGGAACTTGTCGCGATACTTCGGAACCTGAACCAGCCTGCGCAGGAACAGGGTCGATTTGATATGATGCGTACCTGCGCCGGATTCGTTCATGTAGTAGGAAACGCCGGCACGCGCATATTCCTTGCCTTTTTCAGTGTATGTCGCTGAGAACAGACCCCAGTCCATATCGTAGACGAGATAGCGCCACTTGCCGTCGCCCGATTTCGTGTTGCGATAGAAGCGCACGTTACCCGGGTCGCTGTTGCCGTAGAACGATTCAAAGATGTAGTAATCGAACATGTTGTCGATGTCAAAATTGGCTTCGACTTCGGCGAGCAGTTCGGGGTCGTCGTTCAGGTTGGCGTTGAGTACGCGGTTATAGAGATCCTTATAATCCGCGTTGGACCCCTGCTTGACCTGTGTGGATTTAAGACCGTCGGATTGAAGCAGGTCGATGTCGTCGGCGTTCGCCCAGCCCTCGTGCTGCGCAATCATATCCACGCCCGCACGCTCACGCATGTTGAAATGACCCCAGTATTCGCCGTCGATGTAGACGATGACAGGCTTCCACGACTGCGTAACAAGCGTGCTGTCGGCTTGGTCGATGATCCGCGCTTCCAGACCGTCCATCACGCGGGTATACAGACCATCCTGACCGCCGTTGCGCAGAACAAAGCTCTTGTAGGTCGTATAGGGGCGGTCATCGAAGAGGGCATAATCAAATTCGCTCTTGCCGAACTGACCATCCGCCTTGATGAACATGCTCTTCTGCGGCATATCCAGCGAGTATTGACCCATGATGCGGAAACGAACGCCCTGCGAAATTTGCAGCTGTCCGTTTTCATCGGTGTATTCCAGCCATGCGGGGAACCAGTTTTTCTGACCGTACGTCGCATTCTTAAACCACGGCGTGGATGTGCTCTTGTCGATATTCGGTCCGTCGGCAAGTGCGCCGTATTCCTCGTTCCATAGGTTATCCGGGTCTGTTGTTAGGCAGATGACCGGCATGGTGTGATAGACCGAGATAAGATAGGTCTGCGAGATGATTTGGGATGCTTCTACGCCGTCGCGGAAGGCGCGTGCGCGGATGACCGTATTGCGTTCGACCTCGATGGGTTCGGTGTAGAGGGGAGAGGTTTCGTTCGGATCTGTGCTGTCGAGCGTATAGCGGACGACGCTGTTCGCCGGAACGTTGATGGTTACTGCGTTTTCGCCCGTCAGCGGACGTTCGTACAGACCGCCGGCGACATTAAACGTCGGTGCTTCGGCATAGCCCGTAAAGCCCAGACCGTTCACCGCTCCGGGGGTTGGGTCGGAATAATAGAAAAGTCCTGCCTGCCCAAGCGTTCTGCCGTAGGAGGTGTCGTCGTAAAGCTGAGGAACGACAACCTTATCCAGAATTTCGCCCGTCGGGGTGGACAGGCAGACAGTTTCACCCGATTTTTTCAGATTGAAGTTTGTAAAATAGTAAACGCCATCTTTGGTCGTCTGCGTTGTGTCGCAGTAGATGACCAGATAGCTGTTGTTTTCGATTGTAATATCCGGAAATTGCCATTTGCGCGGTTTTTTAATATTATCGGACAGACCGTAGCCCTTGAGGTTTACGGCCTGTCCGCTCATGTTGTAGATTTCGATGTAGTCGTAGAAGTAGGTAACGTTAGGTCCATGTATACTTTTGTTGCCGGTCATGACCTCGGTGATGTACAGACCGGAGGTGTTGGCGAGGCAGAGCGCGGTGTCCATCGCGGTCATGCCTGCGCGGGTATTGGGAAGACCCGGCGTAGGCGAAGTAAAGACCTTGAAGCTGCCGTCGCCCTCCTCGTCGCGCCCCCACGAGGTATCCGCGGAGAGCAGGTCATAAGTCACCATATCGACCATGCGCCCCTGAATATCGGAGAGGATGACCGTTTCGCCGTTAGAGCGGAGCTTGAAGTTGGCGTGCGGCCAGCTGCCTTCCGCGGCGGCGCGATCCTTCTTGGAAGCGAAAACGACGAAATAGCCGTTCGGCGCGATGGTGCTGCCCTGCGGGAAACGCCACTTGACCAGCTTATCCGTGCTGTCGCTGAGCGCGTAGTTGGATAGGTCGATGGTCTGGTTCGTCGTGTTGTGGATTTCGATCCAGTCGGGATAATCGCCGTCCTCATCCTTGAGTGTGGTGATGGAGGAAGCGCAGATTTCGTTGATGACCAGCGCACCGCTCTGCAAAACCGTGCTTGCACGGAATGCGGCATAGCCTTCCTGCGTGTTGTCATACCCCGGCGTATACTGATCGGTGATGATGTAGTCATTGCCGCCGACCCAAGTATAGCTCATGTTGTAATCCATCGCGGGAATATCCAGCTCCTGGAAGGCGATACCGTCGCTTCCAAAGAGGAAGAGCTTGTCGCCCGCGGAGGAGAGCTTGAATTTGGCGTGGAGCGTTTTGCCCGCCTCATTCTGTGTGCTGTCGGACGCGAAAACGATGACGTGTTCGCCTGCCGCAAGCGTGATATCCGGAAAAACGAAGGTGATCTTGTCCGCTCTGTCCGAAAGACCATAGCCCTTAAGATTGATGGGGTCAGAGCTTGTGTTGGTCAGCTCGACCCAATCCGGAAACGCGCCTGTTTCATCCGGAAACGCACTGCGGTTGGAGGACATGGCTTCCGTGACGCGCAGATTGGTGTTGCCGCTGGACACGGCAGACGCTTCGACCTCTGTGCCCGAAACATTGGCGGCGGGAGATTGCCCAATCTTCGGTGCGAAGAGAATGAGCAAAACGACCGCGGCACACAATGCGAGCAGCAGCGGCAATGTGCCGCGCGGCGGCTTGACCCGTTTAATGGCACTGTGCTTTCTGCGCGGCGGACTGGTATTTTTCATCCGGTTGGAATACATGAATTGACTTCCTTTCAAGATTCGACAAAATAGCCCATATCAGTATAACATAAATCCCGCTCAAACGGAAGCATAAGAAGAATTTTCTATGGGCAGGGAGAATGTGTTTTTTGCGCCGTATGGAAAACTCCGCACAGACGGGCATGCGCTCGGCGCGAATCCGTTCGTATCGGTCTGAACGCCTTCGAGGTGATGCGCAGTCATAACGCCGCGCATGGGTGTCATAAAGTATTTTTGAAAAGATGAAGGGGTGAGGCTATGCGGCTGGGCGTTGTGCTGATGGGTTTGGGCGCACATGCGGCGGCAAGCGCGGGCGCGCTGGAGTGGATGCTGGATGCGGGTGTTCGTCCTTATGCGCTTTGCGGCATGCAGTCGGCGGCATGGGCATCCGCTCTGTATCTGGCTGGATACGACGCGCGGGGAATCAAAGCCGCTGTTGTGCAGGCTGCCTGTCTGGGAAGAAGGCTTTTGCCTGCGCAGCGTTCCGCGCGGAAGCTGCTGGCGGGAAAGACGGATGCGCTCTGTACCGGACGGCGTTTGGAAAAGCTGCTGCTGGCTCAGCTGGGCGAGCGCATGATGTCGTGCAGCCCGCAGCAGGGCGTCTTTCTGACGAAAGCGGCAAGAAGCGGACATACCGTCGTTTTCAGCACACGGGCATGTCCGCAGAACGCCGACGCAATCCTTACGCTTCAGGCATCGCTTTCTTTTGCGGCTCGCGCAGCTATGGCAAGACCTCCATTCCTTTCCGCGATGGACTGGATGGGTGCGCCGCTTTTGCCTGTGGATGATGCGGATTTTGCCTGCCGATTGCTGCTGAAAATGGGCGCACAGCGCGTGCTGGTCATTGCGCCGCAGAATTCCATTCGCCATGAACCGGATGCGCTTGAACAGGCGGCGGGGCTGTCGGGCGGCTTATGTGGACAGATGTTGAGCGAAAATGCGGGAATTCTGCGCGTGATGCTGGATGATCGGTGCGGCGCGCTTTCGCTTGAGCGCATCGCCGAGTGCGCTCAGACAGGAAAAAACGCCGCTGCCCAGAATATGGAAGCGGCGCTTGAACGGCTGGGCATGCCCCTTTGCAGGGTGCTGCCGTTCAGAAAGATGGTTTGATTTTACAGTACGGTGATTTCTGCCGTGGCTTTCTGCCGTTCGCCGTTCATCAGCGTTTCCAGCGCAAGCGTATAGCGGCCCGCCGGAACATATGCGCCGTCGTCGCCGCGTCCGTCCCAATACAGGCGGGTGATGTTTTCGGGCGTCGGGCGGGTCATCTGCGATGAAGCCAGACGGCGAACCAGTTCACCCTCCGCATTAAAAACAGAAACGGTGATTTCAGCGGGTGTATTGAGATAGGCGGCAATGGACAGCTCGGTCAATCGGGAAGCGTCGAAGGTATCGCTTTCGGCATGCAGGGTGACCTGCGGCTCAACCCACTCCGGATGGATGGCAATCAGCCGCTCAGAGCAGAGGAGAAGCTCGTTGTCCGTGACGGCAAAGACCTGCAGCATGACATAGCCGCTGTCGCCGCTGACAACGCCATCAAGCGTCAGCTCGCGCGTTTTGCGTCCCGGCTGGAGCAGCCCGTCGCCGTTGTCGCCTTCATCCAGAAAGGTCGTCGCGCCTGACCAGTTCCACGAACCGTCTGCGAAGCTGACCACACGATACTGTACGGCGGTCGGCTGGGTGACCGTATAGGAAAAATCGAGCGTCGGGTCGTCTGCCGAGAGCAGGCGGCTTCCGTATGTAAAGCCCGAAAGCGCGCGGGAAAGCATGCCGTCCGCCGCGACAGGGAGTGTCAGGCTGTTGGCGCGGGAGGAAAGCAGCTGAACAGAGGAGGAGGGGACGGCGGCACTCAAATAGCGGTGCAGTTCATCGAGCGTGACCTCGCCGTTATTGTTGACGTCTGCCTCCGGCATGCCGTAAAGCCCCAGTCCGCTGGAAAGCGCACTGGCGAAGTAGGAAACCGCGCCTGTGGATAAGCCCTTGCTGTCGTAATACCAGCTGGATTCAAAGCCGCTGGCAGAGGTCAGCACATGGATGCTGGAATCCGCGAGGAAAGGCGTTGAAACGGCGGAGACGTCGTTTCGTGCACCAGGGAGCAGATTCTTACTAAAAATACCGCGGCCAATCAGCGCGCCCGAATAGCAGGCGTCGATAATGAGCAGCTTTTCGCCCTGAATGGCGGAAAGCATGGTCTGCAAATCCTTTGCGTTAAGCGGGGCTTCCGTCTTTCCGTCGCCGAGCAGCAGATAGACCTGTCCGTCATCTGACGAGGAAAGCACGCCGTGCGTGCAGAGATAGAGAATGGAGAGGTCGTTTTCCGCAGCGTCGGAAAAGGCATCGTTTACCGCATGGGTCAAGGCGTTTATGCTGCCGATGGTGCCGTCCTCGATGGACAGGCTGCCGACGTTCATGCCTGCACCGACCAGCGAAGAAC
>URJN01000014.1 GCA_900548125.1 uncultured Eubacteriales bacterium | reverse complement strand
CCTAATTCGATTGAAAACAGGCGAAAGTCTTGCTATACTAAAGATGATTTTGATTTGGAGGTGTGTCTTTCATGCCAAAGGTTGCGTTGGTTATGGGTTCAAAGAGCGATTGGCAGTCCCTCAAGGGCTGCGTGGATGTCCTGCATGGAATGGAGATCGAGGTCGAGGTCCATGTGGCGAGTGCGCACAGAACGCCGGAGAAGGTCGCGTCTTTTGCGGCGAATGCGCGCGAAAACGGCTTTGAGGTCATCATCGCCGCGGCAGGCAAGGCGGCGCATCTGGCGGGTGTAATCGCCGGACACACGACGCTGCCGGTCATCGGTATTCCGGTCAAGTCCTCGTTCATGGATGGCTTGGATTCCCTGCTTTCGACCGTGCAGATGCCGACGGGCATTCCGGTGGCGACGGTTGCCGTAGGCGGCGGGGACAATGCGGCGTATCTGGCGGCGCAGATTCTCTCCATCAAGTACCCGATTCTCGCGGAAAAGCTGCTGGCTCACCGCGAGAAGATGGCGCATGCCATTGAAGAGGACGACAGGCAGATCGCCAAAGAATGTGCGGATTGACGGCGAGGGAGGCAGCATGACGGATATCAAGGAACGCGGAGATCAGATGGAGGAGGACTGCGGCGTATTCGGTATTTACGCGCAGGACGAGCATATCAACGCGGCGGAAGCCGCTTATTACGGTTTGTTTGCTTTGCAGCACCGCGGTCAGGAGAGCGCGGGCATCGCGGTCGCGGACGGCAAGGGCATCAAGCACTATCGCAACCTCGGACTTGTGCCGGAGGTATTCGATGAAGAAATCCTCGGTGGATTGAAGGGAAAAATCTCGATTGGTCATGTGCGCTATTCGACCTTCGGAGGCAAAGACGTCATCAACGCACAGCCGCTGGTTGCCCGCTGCAAGATCGGCATGCTGGCGGTGGCGCATAACGGCAACCTCGTCAACGCGGACGCCCTGCGTTCGCAGATGGAGGAGGACGGCGCGATTTTCCAGACGACAGTCGATACGGAGGTCATCCTGAGCCTGATTGCAAGGGAGAGCAGCAAGGGGCTTGTTGACGCGATTCGCTCGATGATGAATGTCGTTCGCGGCAGCTATGCGCTCGTTCTGCTGGCGAAGGATAAGCTCATCGGCATCCGTGACCCGTACGGAATCCGCCCGCTCTGCTTGGGCAGGGTCGGAAACAGCTTTGTATTGGCGAGCGAGAGCTGTGCGCTCGACGCGGTCGGCGCGGAATTCGTGCGCGATGTGCAGCCGGGTGAAATCGTGGTGATCGACGAAGAGGGCATCCATTCTACGCGCGTCAAAACGCCGATGCGCAGCCGTCTTTGCCTGTTTGAATTTGTCTATTTTGCGCGTCCGGACTCGGTCATCGACGGCATCAATGTCTATCAGTCCCGCGTGGAGGCGGGCAAGCGGCTGGCGATGGACGATGACGTGGAGGCGGACATGGTCATCGGCGTACCGGACAGCGCGCTTGCCGCTGCGATGGGCTACGCGCAGCAGAGCGGTATTCCCTACGGCGACGGACTTGCCAAAAACCGCTATGTCGGGCGCACGTTTATCCAGCCGGAGCAGGGCATGCGCGAGCTGGGCGTGCGGACGAAGCTGAATGCGCTGACGCGTAATGTCCGCGGCAAGCGTCTGATTCTGGTGGACGACTCTATCGTCCGCGGAACGACGAGCCGAAAGATTGTCGAGATGCTGCGGACGGCGGGCGCGAAAGAGGTTCATATGCGCATTTCGTCGCCGTCGGTGCTGAATCCCTGCTATTTCGGCATTGATACCGCGACGAGCGAAGAACTGATTGGCCACGGACACAGTGTTCAGGAGATTTGCCGCTTCATTGGCGCGGACAGCCTGAAATTCCTGTCCCTGCCGGATCTGCTCAAGACGGTTGCGGGTTCGGGATGCCAATTCTGCACGGGATGTTTTGACGGAGATTACCCCATCGACCCGATAACGGGCGAGATGAAGGACGTAGGGGAGTAACGAGGGAAAACGTTGTTCCCTGCACCCTTGTTTCGCTTCGCGGCGGCTTAAATCAAATCGTCTTTGCTGAACGACGCGCATGCGCGTCGTATGCCGAAGAAGATGAAAACCGGTGCGAAGCGAAGAAGGCAGGTCTGGGCGGCAGCCCGGCGTAACCTTGACCTTGAAACGAAAAAAGGAGGCTGACCATGGTTACCTACAAAGACGCGGGCGTGGACGTAGAGCGCGGCTATGAAGCTGTGCGCAGAATGAAGCAGCATGTTGCGACGACGTTTGACGAGAACGTGCTGGGCGGCTTGGGCTCTTTTGGCGGATTCTATTCGATTGAGAACGCGGGCGTGGACAAGCCCGTGCTGGTCGCGGGAACGGACGGCGTAGGCACCAAGCTCAAGCTGGCGTTCCTGATGGACAAGCACGACACGGTCGGCATTGACTGCGTGGCGATGTGCGTCAACGACGTGGTCTGCCAGGGTGCGCGTCCGCTCATCTTCCTTGATTACATCGCAACCGGCTACCTTGACCCGCAGAAGGTCGAGCAGATTGTTTCGGGCGTGGCGGAAGGCTGCCGTCAGGCAGGATGCGCGCTCATCGGCGGAGAAACGGCGGAAATGCCCGATTTCTATCCGGCAGGCGAATATGACCTTGCGGGCTTTACGGTCGGTCTGGTCGGACGGGAACAGTCCATCTCCGGCGAGCGCGTTCGCGAAGGCGATGTGCTGGTCGGCATTGCGTCTTCCGGTGTTCATTCCAACGGCTATTCGCTCGTGCGCAAGCTGGTGCTGACGGAAGATCGCGACATCAACGCGCCGGTTGAGGCTTTCGGCGGAAAGAGCTGGGGCGAAACGCTGCTGACGCCGACCAAAATCTATGTCAAGTCTGCGCTGGCGGCGTGCAAGGCTTGCGATGTGCATGGCATTGCGCATATCACGGGCGGCGGATTTATCGAGAATATCCCGCGCATCCTTCCGGATGGGTTGAGCGCACAGATTAAGCGCGGCACATGGGACGTGCTGCCGGTCTTTACGGAGCTGATGAGGCTCGGCGGGATGGAGGACAAACAGGCGTACAACACGTTCAACATGGGCATCGGCATGGTCTTTGCGGTTGCGCCGGAAGAAGCCGACAAGCTAGTGGCATCGCTTGAGGAAAGCGGCGAAAAGGCGTACCGCATCGGACAGGTCGCCAAGACCGGCGAGGACGGCGAAAGGCTGGTTCTGCTGTGAGCAAGAGAATTGCGGTGCTCTGCTCAGGCGGCGGAACCAACCTGCAGGCTCTGATTGACGCGGTAGAAGCGGGCGAAATCGACGGGCAGATTGTGCTGGTGCTGGCGAACGCATCCAAAGCGTTCGCGCTGGAGCGGGCGAGAAAGCACGGCATTCCGGCGGAATTCGTCAGCAAAAAGCAGGCGGGAAGCGACGAGGCATTCAACGATATCATCCTGCAAAAGCTGAAGGACGCGCAGGTTGATTTGGTCGTGCTGGCGGGCTATCTGCCGATTTTGGGCGGGCAGGTCGTTCGGGCTTACGAGCATCGAATCATCAATATTCATCCCGCGCTCATCCCCGCGTTCTGCGGATTCGGCATGTACGGGCATCATGTTCACGAGGCCGTGCTGGCTTACGGCGCGAAGATCTCCGGCGCGACGACGCATTTTGTGGATGAGCAGGTCGATCACGGCGGCATCATCATGCAAAGGAGCGTGCCCGTTCTGGAAGGGGATACGCCGGATACGCTTGCCGAGCGCGTACTGACCGTTGAACATCAGATTCTGCCGGAGAGCGTAAAGCTGTTCTGCGCGGGAAAACTGGGGGTAGATGGAAGACATGTACATGTGCTATAATAAAGTGTTCACATGTGCAATTACGGCGGGCGGCTCGACACAGAGCCGCTGAAGCCGGTTCTATGAAGGGTGTCTTCCTACTATGAGAATTTATCAGCCCGTGCGCGGCGTTGGCGGCGCGCTGCGGGAAAACAGTTTTGTCATCATTGATGACGCGGGTGTGGAGATTGGTCAGGGCGGTTTGGAATATCGGGTGCTGAAAAAGATGCTGCCCGACAGACCGCTGGATATTGAGATGACCATGAACGCGCATCCCGCGGCGAGCGATACGCTCTTCGGCGCACTCAGCGCAAGAGCGGAACGCATCAAGGACGAAGAGGGCGGTCTGCCGGCGCGGCTGTATACCCGCTGTGCCATCGACGACGCGGAACGCCACGAGTATTTTACCCGAATGGGCTTTGACGATTTCGACGGTGAGGAGCTTTTTGTGCTGCCCGTGCCGCAGGACATGTCTGCACGCAGGCGCAATTACAGCCCCGTCGGCACAAAATCCATTGATATCGACCTGCGCACCCGAACGCGGCGTGAGGAGTTCCTGCTCGGGCTGAAGGAGTTCGGCTGTGTCGAGCATGCGAGCGAGTGGTTGGAGGAGCGCATGCGCGGGCCTGTGTTTATGGCGAAGGCGATGTACTACGGAAGCGATTTCGTGGGGCAGATGCTGGTGACCGGAACGCAGAACGAGGCGACGCTGGAGATGGTCTGCGTAGAGCCGAAGTGGCGGGGACGCGGCGTTGCCAGCGCACTGGTGGATGAAGCACTGATGCAGCTGGCGCAGCAGCAGGTGCCGCATATGACGGCGCGTGCGGTTCGCAGGAACGCCAGCGCGATGAAGTTCTTCAAGCGCAGCGGATTTCAGTGGGTGCGCACGGAGGAATATCTCCTCGGTCGGGACATATAAAGCTCTCTTTGGGTAACATTTGGAACGCAAGCCCTGCCAAGTGCAGGAGGTTCTTGATTTCCTGCGTCGTTCATCGCTCTGCAATCAATGGCTGACAAGCATATTCAGACTGCTGAGAAGCAAAGGAGGGAGTCTGAGGGAGAAGATCCCTCAGGCGGGGATTGGGGCGGCAGCCCCGACATGACCCCATCCCTTGTCATGTGCAAAGGAGAGAAAAAGATGATTAAGCGTGCGATTTTGAGCGTGTCGGATAAGACCGGCATTACACAGCTGGCTCGTCGTCTGGCGGATCGGGGCGTGACCCTGCTTTCCACCGGCGGAACGATGAAGGCGATTGCCGACGCGGGCATTCCGGTGACCGGCGTCAGCGATGTGACGGGTTTCCCCGAGTGTCTGGATGGGCGCGTAAAGACGCTGCACCCGATGATTCACGCGGGTCTGCTCGCCGTGCGCGATAATCCCGAACATATGAAGCAGCTCGAGCAGCTCGGCGTCGAGCCGATCGACATGGTTGTCATCAACCTGTATCCGTTCCGCGCGACCATCGAGAAGCCCGATGTGACCTTTGAGGACGCTGTCGAGAATATCGACATCGGCGGCCCGACGATGCTCCGCGCGGCGGCGAAGAACGCGCAGGATGTCGTCGTCATCATCGATCCGGCGGACTATGACCGCGTGATGGACGAATTGGAGCAGACCGGTGATGTGTCGCTCAAGACCAAGCGTTATCTGCAATACAAGGTCTTTGAGCATACCGCACAGTATGACTGCATGATTCAGCAGTATCTGCGCGGTCAGCTGGAGGACGCGCCCGAATTCCCGCAGAACCTGACCGTCACGTTTGAAAAGGTTCAGGACATGCGCTACGGCGAGAACCCGCATCAGAAGGCGGCTTTCTATCGCGATTTGGGCGATATTGCGGGAACGCTTCCGGCGGCGAAGCAGCTGCACGGCAAGGAACTCTCTTACAACAATATCAACGATACGAACGGCGCGCTGGAGCTTCTGCGCGAGTTCGATACGACGGCGGTTGTCGCCGTCAAGCATGGCAACCCCTGCGGCGTCGGCGTGGCAAACGAGGTCAGCGAGGCCTATCGTCTGGCGTATGAAGCCGATCCGGTCAGCGTATTCGGCGGCATTGTCGTGACTAACGGCACGGTGGACGCGGCGACAGCCGAGCAGATGAGCAAGATCTTCCTTGAGATTATCGTCGCGCCGAAATTCACCGATGAGGCGATGGCGATTCTGACGAAGAAGAAGAACCTGCGCCTGCTGGAGCTGGATACGACCATCCGCAGCTATCCGAAGAACGAGATGGTGATGCGCAAGGTCGCCGGCGGCATGCTCGTTCAGGAAGTCGACGACAAGCTGCTTCCGGAAGACGGGGAGCTGAAGGTCGTGACGAAGGCTGTGCCGACGGAAAAGCAGATGGAAGACCTGATGCTGGCGTGGAAGATTGTCAAGCATGCAAAGTCTAACGGCATTGCCATCGCCAAGGACAACCAGAGTATGGGCATCGGACCGGGACAGGTCAATCGCATCTGGAGCACGCAGATGGCGATTGAGCGCAGCGGCGAAAAGGTTCGCGGCGCGGCACTGGCAAGCGATGCGTTCTTCCCATTTGACGACTGCGTGAAGGCGTGCGCGGAAGCGGGCATTTCCTGCATCATTCAGCCGGGCGGAAGCATCCGCGATCAGGACTCCATCGACGCCTGCGACAAGTACGGCATTGCGATGGTCTTTACCGGCATGCGTCATTTTAAACACTAAACAGCAGCGTCCCTTCGGGTCGCCCCGAGCGGGCGGGAAGGGATGCTGTTTTTTTAACCCATAGGAAACTGCGCGGCGGTTTGAACAAGCGATTTTAAACAAGGAGAGAAGATATGAAGGTATTGGTGATCGGCGGCGGCGGACGCGAGCATGCCGTCTGCAAAAAACTGAGCGAATCGAAAGACGTAACGCAGATTCTCTGCGCGCCGGGCAACGCGGGCATTGCGCAGGTGGCACGCTGCATTCCCGAAGTGAAGGCGACGGACGTAGAAGGCATTGTGGCACTGGCGAAAAACGAGAAGGTGGACTTTGTCTGCGTGACGCCGGATGATCCGCTGGCACTGGGCTGCGTGGATCGTCTGGAGGAAGAGGGCATTCCGGCGTTCGGTCCTACGGCATACGCGGCGCAGATGGAGGCAAGCAAAATCTTTTCCAAAAACCTGATGCGCAAGTACGGCATCCCGACGGCGAAATGTGAAATCTTTACGGAAATGGACAAGGCCCTGGCGTATCTGGATGCGCAGAAAGCACCGATTGTCGTCAAGGCGGATGGATTGGCATTGGGCAAAGGCGTCGTTGTTGCATCGACGATTGAGGAAGCGAAGAACGCTGTCATCGAAATGATGGAGGGAGGCAAATTCGGCAGGAGCGGCGCACGGGTGCTGATTGAAGAATGTATGGTCGGGCGCGAGGTGACGGTGCTGTGCTTCTGCGACGGAAAGACGATTCGTCCGATGCCCGCGAGTCAGGATCACAAGCGCGTATTTGACGGGGATAAGGGTCCGAACACCGGCGGCATGGGTGCGTTTGCGCCGAGTCCGCTGTATACGGAGGAAATCGCTGCGCGGACGGAAAAGGAAATTCTGCTTCCGACGCTGAACGCGATGAATTCGGAGGGCTTTACGTTCAAGGGCGTGCTGTATGTCGGCCTGATGCTGACGAAGGACGGCCCGAAGGTTGTGGAATACAACGCGCGCTTTGGCGATCCGGAAACGCAGGTGGTTCTGCCGCTGCTGGAAAGCGACCTGTTTGCCATCATGCGTGCCGTTCGCGAGGGACGGCTTGCCGAAACGGATATCCGCTGGAAGAAGGAATCGGCGGCGTGCATCGTGCTGGCGAGCGGAGGCTATCCGGGAAAATACGAAAGCGGCAAGCTCATTTCCGGCTTGGAGGACGCGGAAGCGGCAGGCGCGACGGTATATCATGCGGGAACGAAGAAAACGGATGCGGGCTATGTGACGGCGGGCGGACGTGTGCTGGGCGTTACGGCGCTGGGCAATACGCTGGCGGACGCGGTTCACAGCGCGTATGCCGCAGCGGAGAAAATCCATTTCGAGGGCGCACATATGCGCAGGGATATCGGCAGTCGGGACATGTAATCCGTGGGAATCTGAACGGATAGGATTTTTTACGGAAAAGCATGGCTCAGGATGCCATGATTTGTAAATTTCACAATTTATACAGCGCGTAGGAGTAAAGAATACAAATTCGTATTGCGCCGAGTGAGGGCTTCTGTTAGAATGGGGACAAAGAGGTTACCATAAGGGCAAACGCCATTCAACCGACGGGAGGATATACGAAATGCGTTTTTCGGGAAGCTATGTTGCGCTGGTCACGCCGTTCCACGCGGACGGCAGCGTGAATTTTGAAAAGCTCAGAGAGCTGGTCGAGTGGCATGTGCAGCAGGGGACGGACGGCATCGTCGCCCTTGGCACGACGGGCGAATCCAGCACGATGAGCCACGAAGAGGACGACGCCGTTGCGCGGGCGGTCATCGAAACGGTGAACGGGCGCATTCCGGTTATCTGCGGCGCAGGCTCGAACAGCACGCAGACACAGCTTGAAAAGAGCCGCCGCTATCACGACATGGGCGCGGACGGGCTGCTGCTCATCACGCCGTACTACAACAAGGCGAACGACGAGGGCATGTACCGCCATTTTGCGGCGGTTGCGGATGCGGTGGATACGCCCATTATTCTGTATAATGTGCCGGGGCGGACGGGCTGTTCGATTTCTCCGGCATGCTGTGCGCGGCTGGCGGCGCATCTGAACATCGCGGGTATCAAGGAAGCGAGCGGCAACATCGGCTATACGGCGCAGATTGCAAAGCTGGTCAGCGACGATTTCTGCATGTTCTCCGGCAACGACGATATGATTGTGCCGATCATGAGCCTTGGGGGATGCGGCGTTATCTCGGTATGGGCAAACATCTGCCCAAAGGAGGTTCATGCGCTGACGAGCGCGTTTGCATCGGGCGATATCGCCAAGGCGCGGGAGATTCAGCTGAAGTATCTGGAGCTGATTGGTGCGCTGTTCTGCGAGGTCAACCCGATTCCCGTCAAGGAAGCGATGAATCAGATGGGTATGGAGGTAGGCGGATACCGCCTGCCGCTGTGCGAAATTTCGCATGAGGGACGAGAGCGCGTCCGCCGTGCGCTGGAGGTACTCAGATGAATATTGCGCTGATTGGAAGCGGAAGAATGGGACGCATGCTCGAAAGCCTTTGTGAAAAGGACGAAGGGCTGCATGTGGCGGGCTTTGTCGGCAGGACGGGCTATGCTTCTCTGGCTGACATGGAGCAGGTGGACGCTGCGCTGGATTTTTCATATCCCGGCAATCTCGAAAGTCTGCTGGCGTGCGCCGTAGCGAAGAAGATTCCGCTGGTCATCGGCACGACGGGGCTGAGCAAAGAGCAGGGCGAAGCCATCCGCAAAGCGAGCAGGGAAATCCCCATCGTTTGGGCGGACAACTTTTCCACGGGCGTGACGGTGCTTTGTCGGCTGGCGAGGATGGCGGCGCAGTCGCTGGGCGATGATTTTGATATCGAAATCGTCGAAACGCATCACAGGATGAAAGAGGATGCGCCGAGCGGAACGGCGAAACAGCTGCTGGCTTATATGGACCCGAAGCATGAGCATGAGATTGTTTACGGGCGAGAGGGGCATCCGGGCAAGCGCGGCCGCGAAATCGGCGTGCATGCTGTGCGCGGGGGCACGGTTGCGGGCGAACACAGCGTGTATTTCTTCGGACAGATGGAGGAAATCGAGCTGCGTCATCGCGCGGACAGCCGAGAAATCTTTGCGCGCGGTGCGTTGAAGGCGGCGGCGTTTGCGGTTCGGGCAGAGCCGGGACTGTATGACATGGAAGACGTTTTGTTTGGAGGACACTGATGGACGCGAACGAAATCATTGAGGCAATCCGCACGGCAAAGAAAAAGACGCCCGTAAAAGCCTATATCAAGGCGAGCCGCCCGCTGCACTTTGAAAACTGCCATGTGTTCACAGGCGCGGACACGGTGGTCATCGGCGACTATGAGGACATTGTGCCGGTCATCGAGCGCAACAGCGACGCTATCGAGGACATGGTAATCGAAAACGACTGCCGCAACAGTGCGCTTCCGCTGCTGGACATCAAAAAGGTCAACGCGCGCATTGAGCCGGGCGCGATTATCCGCGACAGGGTGGAAATCGGCGACGGCGCGGTCATCATGATGGGCGCAATCATCAACATCGGCGCGGTCATTGGAGAAGGCACGATGATTGACATGGGCGCTGTTCTCGGCGGACGCGCTATCGTCGGCAGGCACAGCCATGTCGGGGCGGGCGCGGTGCTGGCAGGCGTGGTCGAGCCGCCGAGCGCGAAGCCGGTGACGGTCGGCGACAACGTGCTGATTGGCGCAAACGCGGTCATTATCGAGGGCACGACGGTCGGAAACGGCGCGGTCATCGCGGCGGGCGCGGTCGTTACGCAGGATGTGCCGGAAAACGCGGTGGTCGCGGGCGTTCCGGCGCGCATCATCAAGATGAAGGACGACCAAACGGAAAGCAAGACGGCTCTGGTGGATGCCCTGCGGGAGCTGTAAGCGGGATGAGCCCGCCGCCGCTTCCGCCGTGGTTTTGCAAAGAAATGGAAGGTCTGCTCACGCGGGCGATTTTGCGCAATTTTCAATATGCCAAAAAGGACTGGGAACAGTCCTTTTTGATATCACGGGGAAGGCGGACATCCGGTCTGCCTGAGCAAAAAACAGAGAAAACAGTTGTAAAATAAGGGAAAATCGAAAAATTTCAATTGACATTCGGGACATAAGATGATATCATAATCATGTTTGCTGTGCAAGCCGTCCGCGGGGATGGTATGCGCAGAGGACAATGAAAGGAAGAAATTGTTTATGCATGAAGGTCTCGCCGATGTTGACCGACGAGTAGTCGGAACCAAGCAGGTGCTGCGCGCGCTGGATGAGGGCAGGATTGCCCGCGCCTATGTGGCTCAGGACGCAGATCTGCTGCTGACCAAGCGCGTTGTGGATCGCTGCTATGATATGGATATTCCCTGCACGCAGGTTGAATCCATGGAGAAGCTCGGACGCGCATGCGGCATCGACGTCAAGGCTGCTGCTGCCGGTCTGCTCAAATAAGAGCGCGGGAGAAGCTGCCTGAACTTTGACCGGCTGCTTTGCGGCACGCCGGCTCTTTTGGCGCGTAAGCGCAGGCTATGACCCCGAAATATCGGGTTCATATAGATGAATCAGCAAGCAAGTGTTCCAGAATTTTGAAGAAGAAACATAGGAGGTGCTTCCATGCCTACGATCAACCAGTTGATCCGCAACGGAAGAAAAGCGATCGCTGCAAAGCCGACCGCGCCTATCCTGCAGAAGTGCCCGCAGAAGCGCGGCGTGTGCCTGTCTGTTAAGACCACGACGCCGAAGAAGCCGAACTCTGCGCTGCGTAAGATTGCTCGTGTTCGCCTGACGAACGGAGTAGAAGGTACCTGCTACATCCCCGGCATCGGCCACAACCTGCAGGAGCACTCTGTTGTGCTTATCCGCGGCGGCCGTGTCCGTGACCTTCCTGGCGTTCGTTACCACATCATCCGCGGCGCGCTGGATGCTGCGGGCGTAGCCAAGCGTATGCAGGCTCGCTCCAAGTACGGCGCAAAGCGCCCGAAGAAGTAATTCTCAGGGTTCATACTTCGGGGTAAACGAAGGAAGTGGCGCCCTCCCAGTATCGGAGGTGTCGTCGATCTGAAACGGGTGGCCGGCCGCGAAGCGGGCAGAGGATGCGCGTGTTTGGAACAGCGCGTATGTTCCCCGCGGGCAGGGCTGTGTGCTAGATCCGGCAGAGAGAGCCGCTTTTGCTGAGGCGGAGTATCTGCTGGCCGTTCGGGTCATGCTGCAAGAAAACCGAAGCGAAAAGAAATTTTCGCTTCCTGACAACTCAGGAGGTTAAACCCATGCCAAGACGTGGTTTTGTACCCAAGCGCGAAGTGCTGCCGGATCCGGTATACGGCAACACCATCGTTACCAAGCTGATCAATCAGATCATGCTCGACGGCAAGCGCGGCATCGCGCAGTCCGTCTGCTATGACGCGTTCACCATGCTCGCCGACAAGACGGGCAAGGACGCGATGGAAGTGTTCACCGCCGGCATGCAGAATATTCTGCCGAGCCTGGAGGTTAAGGCTCGCCGCGTTGGCGGCGCGACCTATCAGGTCCCGATCGAGATCCGCCCGGAGCGCCGTCAGACTCTGGCTCTGCGCTGGCTGGTCGAGTTCTCCCGCAAGCGCGGCGAGAAGACCATGGCTGAGCGCCTGTGCGCCGAGATCATCGACGCGAGCAACAACACCGGCGCGGCTGTCAAGCGTAAGGAAGAAATGCACCGTATGGCGGAAGCCAACAAGGCGTTCGCTCACTACCGCTGGTAATTTCCGTCCGATCGTGCGAGGCGGCATGACACAGGTCATGGCTGCCTGAACAAAAAGGAGATTAAACATGCCCAGAGACCATGAATTGAAGATGGTTCGCAACATCGGTATCATGGCGCATATCGATGCCGGCAAGACGACGACGACCGAGCGTATTCTGTTCTATACGGGCAAGAACCGCAAGATCGGCGAAACGCATGAAGGCACCGCGACCATGGACTGGATGGCTCAGGAGCAGGAGCGCGGCATCACCATTACGTCTGCTGCGACGACCTGCTACTGGAAGGACTATCGTCTGAACATCATCGACACTCCCGGTCACGTCGACTTTACCGTTGAGGTTGAGCGTTCCCTGCGCGTTCTGGACGGCTCCGTTGCCGTGTTCTGCGCGAAGGGCGGCGTCGAGCCGCAGTCTGAAACCGTTTGGCGTCAGGCTGAGCATTATCATGTTCCGCGCATGGTGTACGTCAACAAGATGGACATCATGGGTGCGAACTTCTATCGCGTGGTGGATATGCTTCACGAGCGTCTGCACGCGAATGCGCATCCGATTCAGCTGCCGATCGGCGCGGAGAGCGATTTCCGCGGCATCATCGACCTGCTGACCATGCGTGCCGAGGTCTACTATGATGACCTGGGCAAGGACTACCGTGATGAGCCGATCCCGGAGGAGATGCTCGACGACGCGAAGCTCTATCGTGAGCAGCTGATCGAAGCGCTTGCCGACGTGGACGACGGCATCATGGAGAAGTTCATGGAAGGCGAAGAGCCGACCATCGAAGAAATGAAGGCTGCCATCCGCAAGGGCACCATCGACTGCAGCTTCTTCGCCGTGCTGTGCGGTACTTCTTACCGCAACAAGGGCGTTCAGCTGCTGCTCGACGCCGTTGTCGATTACATGCCGTCCCCGCTGGACATCCCGCCGGTCAAGGGCTTCGATCCGCACACCGACGAGGAGATCGAGCGTCCGGTCAGCGATGAAGCACCCTTCTCCGCACTGGCGTTCAAGATCATGACCGACCCGTTCGTCGGCAAGCTGAGCTTCATCCGTGTCTACTCCGGTCATATCGGCTCGGGCAGCTACGTGCTCAACTCCACGAAGGGCAAGCGCGAGCGCATCGGCCGTCTGCTCCAGATGCACGCCAACGAGCGTAAGGAAATCACCGAGGTCTATACCGGTGAAATCTGCGGCGTTGTCGGCTTCAAGGACACCACGACCGGCGATACCCTGTGCGACGACAAGAACCAGATCATCCTCGAGAAGATGGAGTTCCCGGAGCCGGTTATCCAGGTCGCCATCGAGCCGAAGACCAAGGCTGGTCAGGAAAAGATGATCCTCGGTCTGCTGCGTCTGGCTGAAGAAGACCCGACCTTCAAGACCTACACCAACCAGGAAACCGGTCAGACGATCATCGCCGGCATGGGCGAGCTCCATTTGGAGATCATCGTTGACCGCCTGCTGCGTGAGTTCAAGGTAGAAGCGACCGTCGGTGCGCCGCAGGTTGCCTATCGTGAGACCATCCGCAAGGCTTCCAAGGCTGAAGGCCGCTATGTCCGTCAGACGGGCGGTAACGGTCAGTACGGTCACTGCTGGATCGAGATCTCCCCGGTCGCGGCCGGTGAAGGCTACTCCTTCAGCAACGACACCGTCGGCGGCTCCATTCCGAAGGAATTCATCGCGCCTATCGATGCCGGTATCCGCGAGGCTGCCAAGAACGGCCCGCTGGGTGGCTACGAAGTCGTTGACTTCCACGTTTCCGTGTACGACGGTTCTTACCACGATGTTGACTCCTCTGAAGTCGCGTTTAAGATCGCCGGTTCTATGGCTTTCAAGGCTGCTATCGCCAAGGCCGATCCGGTGCTGCTTGAGCCGATCATGAAGGTTGACGTTACGGTTCCGGAAGAGTACATGGGCGACGTTATCGGCGACCTGAACAGCCGCCGTGGCCGCATCGAAGGCATGGATCACAACGGCACGACCGAAGAGATTCACGCGCTGGTTCCGCTCTCCGAGATGTTTGGTTACTCCACCGCGCTGCGTTCCCGTACGCAGGGCCGTGGTGTGTACACCATGCAGCCGGAGCACTATGAGCCGGTTCCGAAATCCATTCAGGAGAAGGTTTGCGGCGCCAAGGCGGCGAAGTAAATCTTTCAGGCTTCCCGTGCGGAATATGCGGGAAGCTATTTCCCAATAATCTATGCCCGGCATGGTCGGGCACATGGAGGAAAATCAAATGGCGAAGCAAAAGTTTGAGCGCACCAAGCCGCACGTAAACATCGGCACCATCGGCCATGTTGACCACGGCAAAACGACCCTGACCGCTGCCATCACGATGGTTCTGTCTACCTTCGGCGAAGCGCAGGCCATGCGTTACGACGAGATCGACAAGGCGCCGGAAGAGAAGGCACGTGGAATCACGATTAACACCGCGCACGTCGAGTATGAGACCGAGAAGCGTCACTATGCTCACGTTGACTGCCCGGGCCACGCTGACTATGTAAAGAACATGATCACCGGCGCTGCTCAGATGGACG
>URJN01000013.1 GCA_900548125.1 uncultured Eubacteriales bacterium | reverse complement strand
AATTGCGGGAGTAGGATTTGAACCTACGACCTTCGGGTTATGAGCCCGACGAGCTGCCAGACTGCTCCATCCCGCGATGTGAAGCGCCGTCGTTCTGACGACGAAATTTATTATACACGACTTCCCGACATCTGTCAATACCTTTTTTGAAATTTTTTCTTTAAATATCCGTCCATGTTCCCGTGCGCGGAAAGTTTCAGTGTTTTTATGCCGAATTCGCGCATGGCAGCCTCTAAAATCGCTACGCCGCTGGGAATAATGTCTGCCCGGTGCGCCATCAATCCGGTAATCTGCCCGCGCTCGGCAATGGAAATCCTCGCCAGCCGCTCGCCCCATGCCGCAACGCGCTCGAGGCTGATGGTCATTCCTTCGCAGGTTTCCGGATCAAACAGCGGTATCGCACGTTCCATCGCGCCGAGCGTCGTCATCGTTCCGCCGACGCCTACCCAGTAGTCCCGCTTTTCCGCCGCCAGCAGCATCGGCGCATCGCGGCGAATCAATCGCCTGCATTGCAAAACCGTCGCGTCGTATGCTTCTTTACTAAAAATCGGATTCTGTGCGTTCATCCTCACGGCACCCATCTGCAAGCTGACCGCGCCGATGATTCGCGCATCGTCGCCCAGCGTAAACTCGGTTGAGCCGCCGCCGATGTCGATCATACCGCATTTACCGCCGTCGCTTGCGCCCAGATAAGAAAGCACCGCTTCCTCTTCGCCGGAAACAATCTCCACTTTCGCACCGCATGCAGCCTCGCACCGTGCGGTGAATTCGCTTCCGTTTTCCGCATCCCGCACGGCACTGGTAGCAAAAACAAAAATCTCCTGTGCGCCGTCAGCCCGCGCACAGCGCGCTAATTCGCCCACGGCATTCACAGAAGACTGCATGCTTTCCTCGGTCAGCATACCACCGACAAGCCCCGCAAACAGGCGCGTCCCCCTGCGCTCACGATGTACTGCACAAAGCTGTCCCTTTTCCCATCCCGCAACAAGCAGGCGAATGGCATTCGACCCGATTCCAATGCAGCCCAGGCGCATGGCGTTCCCCTCCGCTTATTCCTCATTGTATACTTCGAATTCCGTTTCCTGCCGAATTTCGTCAAGGTTTCCGACCTGGTAAATGATTTCACCGTACCAGCAGTAGCCGTAGTCCCTGCGCGCCGTCCGCTCGACAAAATCGGCAGATGTGCTTTCCGTAAGCTCGACCTTGAGCTGGTTATTCTGGCTCTGCGCATCGCTGTATGCCTGCGCCGCGGCTTTCAGCTGCTCCTGCTGTCTTTCGCTGCTGACCGCTTTCGCCGGAAAACGCAGCAGCATGGTCAGCATTCCGGCTCCCAAAGCCCACGCCAAAATGCGAAACGGTCTGATGCGTCTCTTCTTTCCAGCCATGTCGTTTTTCCTCCGCGTCCGTCCATATTTCGACAAAATTATACAGTTGATTATTCTCCCTATTCCGGAATTTTCCTGCATGAATTTCATCATCTCCGCATAGTTATTTAACTTTTTTGACACATTTTCCGTCCCTTATGATACAAATAGCGAACGATTGCCCCTATTGTCACAAAATAAGCCGCGATTCCCGCCGCCACGCCGGCAAACGCATACAATCTATACGGGCTTATGCGCAGATGCAGGGCCGCCGCAGTCATGCCCGCGGCAGCAGCCGCGCCGAGCAGCAAATCCAGCATTCCCGTCAGAATGCGTCCGGCTTTTGCTGCTCGGCAAAACAGCGTCAGCGCGTCATAAATCGCACCGAGCATCGCGCCAAGTGCCATCATATACAGCGCGGCTCTCGCCTGTTCTCCCGCGCTCATCCCTTAGAACGCCCAAACCAGCGGTGCTTTTCCCGCTTCTTTGTCTTTTCGCTGTATTCGACGCCGACGATATCCCCGTTCACATCGAGTTCGCCGTCATCCAGATTGAGCTGCTCAATATGAAGCTGTTCGCCCAGCAGAGCCACCTCGCCCTCGTCCGTTTCAAGCACAATTTCCCGATCGTTAAAGCAGCTGACCGCTGTCACGCCGGTCAGTTTTGCACGCTTCCTGTCTTCAAGCAAAAGTGTGTGCCGCCTCACCGTCAACTGATTCTCTTTTTCCATCTTTATCCCTCCGACAACAGGCTATGCGCCTTTTTTTCGCAAAATCTGTCTGAACTGCCGCAAATCGTAGCGGCTTTCTTCTCCCGTGAAATACCCTTGACAAGCGCGTTTCAGCAGCTTTCATTTTTCCCTTCCTCGTGCAGCATCTGCGCATCATACAGGTTAAACGTGCCGTTCAGCTCGGTTTTTTCTAACGCCCGCACGCCCAGCAGCAGCGCGCCATACACGACATCCTGCATCCGGCAGTCCGCCCCGCGGCGCAGGATGATTGTGCGGACTGGATCGCCGAGCAAGCCTCGCGACACGCCCAATGCCGCTGTTTGTATGGGCGAACTTCGGACATCCGACAGGAGCATGAACAGCGGAACGCCCGCTTCGCGCGTTTCCGTCATCACCGTCAGCAGAGCGGCCATTCTTTCGGGCAGACTGCCTTTCTTCGGTTCTTCCAGCAGGAGTACCGCGCTCGTCCGCCCCTTTCCCAGCGCGCGGCAAAGCGTCTGCGCGTCCGCATCCGTTCTGGCGCATGTTGCCCGCGCACCGATTTCCGTCAGCATCGCCTTCATCGCATCGCAAAGCCCATTCTCCCCTCCGATGAGCAGCACCCGCCTGCCCCGCCAGCCCGCGCTCAGCCTTTCCATCATCGCCATTCCTCCCCGCTTCGGCTCATCCTATGATGCCCATGCTGGAAATAGTCTTTCCTGACTGTCTGCTGCTCACCCTTTCTTATCCCGTCAAAATATGCTATAATCATTTCAAAACGATTCTCCCACGGAGGTCAAACGACGATGAAAAAAATAGCAGCTTTTATCCTTGCGGCTTCCCTCTGCCTGCCCGCATGCACAGCAGGCGCAGCAACGCTCACCGGACTTGAAACGGAAACCGTCGGGCGCAGCTGGGCTGACAGTCTTTTCTTCCCGCGCATGGAAGCCCTGACCGGTATTCATATGGATGCTTCCGGCGTTACGGATGAAAAGGCATACGCCGAGCTTCTTTCCGGCATGGCTCAAGGCAATATTCCTGCCGACGTGCTTTTTAAAGCCAGCCTGACCCGCGAGCAGGAGCAGTCCCTTCTGGATTGCGGCGCATTGATTGACCTTGCTCCGCTGATCGAGGAAAACATGCCCAATCTCTCCGCTCTTTTGTCATCTCATCCGGATTGGAAACAGGTCATTTCGCTTAAAGACGGGCGCATCGCTTCCCTTCCGCTGCTCAACACAACCGAGCGTCAGGTCTGCATCTGGCTCAATTCGAAGTGGCTTGAAACGCTGGGGCTGTCCGTGCCGACGTCCGTTGATGAGCTGACGGATGTGCTGCTCGCCTTTAAGGAGCGCGACCCCAACGGCAATTACAAGCAGGATGAGATTGCCGCCGATTTGATTGGCGTTTACGAAATGCGCTGGCTTCTCCCGTATTTCGGTATCGTCGCCGACGACAGCAATCTCGCCCGAAACGAAAACGGCGAGCTGGTCTTTGCGCCCGAGCTTCCCGCCTATCGTCAGTTTATCGAAACCCTGTGCAGCTGGGTGCAGTCCGGTATTCTTCCGCGTTCGGCATTCACCGCAACGCACAGCACGGCGGCGTTGGATTCTTCTTCCGTCAGTGAGGAAAAGGCAGTCGTCACCAGCGGCATGCTTGTCACCATGACGCCGTACACCCATGTGCCTGCTACCGCCGTTTCGGATTATGAGGCGTTGCTCATGCCTGATTCGACCGGCATAACCCGCTGGCGCGATTTGCTGGGCGACGTATGGACGGGCTGCTTTGCGGTTACGTCTTCCTGCAAGGATCCCGCGGAAGCACTCCGCTGGGCGGATGCGCTTTACGGCGAGGAAGGCGCACTCCTTGCCTACGCAGGCATCGAGGGCGAGGATTATGCGTATGACGCCGACGGTCTGTGGTCGTTCAAGGTGGACGAAAGCCGAACCATCAACGACATCCGCGCCAACGTTTTGATGTATACCGGAGCGTCCATGCCCGGGCTTTATCCGAGCGCATTCATCGCAAAGGTCAACAGCCCGATTGACGAGCATGTTCTCGCGCAGAACGAACGAGTGCGTGCCGTCAGCGAACAGGTCATCCCTGCACACGCCTTGGGGCTGAGCGAACAGGCGCGCGCCAACGAGCTGACGAGCGTTCTGGGCGGCATGGTGGACAGAGGCATTGCGCGCTTTGCGACCGGCGAGGTCGAGCTGAATGACGAAACCTATGCGTCGTGGCTTGCCGAGCTGAAGGCTGCGGGCAGCGACGAGCTGATTGCGCTGTACAAAGGGCTGTAAAAAGCGGGCTGAGCCCGCCTTCACCTCCGCCGAAGTCTGCCACGCATCAATGTCCTGCTCACGCGGGCGATTTTTCGCAATTTCCTATGCGCTAAAAAGCAGGCTGAGCCCGCCTTCACCTCCGCCGAAGTCTGCCACGCATCAATGTCTTGCTCGCGCGGGCGATTTTCGCAATTTCCTATACATTAAAAAGAACGTCAGGGCTTTTCCCCGCATATTCTCCATCAATCAAAAGAGCAGAACTCTCCATCGCAAAATGGGGGTTCTGCTCTTTTTGTTCTACCGCTTATTCTGTTTCAAAAGCACCGTTTTCGTACACCATGTGATAGAATACGCCTTCTCCAATCGACGTCGCCTGACGAATCGGTTCTCCTTGGATGCGAAATCCCGCTTTTTCATAGCATTTGACGGCGCGGGTGTTCCATGTTCTGACCTCAAGATACATCGGCTTTCCCGCAAACAGGCGTTGCGATATCTCGCATGCCTTTCGGGTCATCTGCTGTCCATAGCCGCGTCCGCAATCCTTCGGGCTCACGCCGATTCCGAAAAAGACCTCCGTTTCCTCCTCAAACAGATTGATGAACCCGACCAGCTTCGTTCCGTCATGGAATGAATAAAGGCGGTTTTGGGGATTAGCAAACCCGAATCCCCTTTTCTTCTGTTCCTCATAGGGCATTCCATCGTAGATGGCGTATTCACCGCTGTACTTCCACTGACAAATGCTGTATTTTTCTTCTTCCGTCATTGCGTGACAGGTCAGCATGATTTTTTCCTCCGTCTTGATGTCCTTGCGCCATAGACGCAGCCGGCAGTTTCATTTTTTAAGGCAAAAAGGAGCTATCCCCTTTCGAGAACAGCTCCCTTGCCATGGTTAAATTTTACTCAGCCTGAGCAGCCTGAGCGCCAGCAATCTTGCCGAAGCAGACGGACTCAGAGTAGCCGCCAGCCTGCCAGGTCACTTCGCCAGCCGCATACAGACCCGGAACAACCGTGTCGTCCGCGTTGAGAACCTGCGCGTTCTCGTTGCAGACCACGCCGCCCTTGGTCATGTGGTTCGCACCCTCGACACGAACGCCGTAGTACGGGCCTTCCGCGTCCAGCGCACGAGACGGCACAGCCGCGATCTGCGCGTTCTCCGCGCCCGCAGCCGCATCCGCGTTGTACTGCTCAACAGAAGCCTTCAGACCTTCCGCGTCGATGCCCAGCTTCTCGGCAAGCTCTTCCAGGGTCGCGCCCTCGGAGTAGTAGCCCAGAGCCACATGCTTACGGATGCGGTAGAAGGAATCGTAGCCGGTCTTGTCGGTGATGTAGAACGCAGCTCCGTTCTCCTGAATCATGGTGCCGCGGTCCTTGCCAGACTTGTTCTCCAGCAGGGTGCCTTCCTTGTTCGCCAGCAGGTTCATGTCAGCGCCGCCGGTCAGATCGCGATACGGAACGATGATGTTGGAGAAGAAGCTCATCTTGCCCATGTTCTCCGTCTTGAAGCCGTTCTGCTCGAAGATCTTCACGAAGTCGCCGGTGGTGCCCATCTGGTTGGAGGTGTTGAACACTTCGTAGCCCGGAGCATACTCGGCAAGCAGTTCCTTGTTGGAGCAGAAGCCGCCGGTCGCGAGGATGGTGCTCTTGGCGTTGATGGTGTAGGTCTCGTTATCGTTGTTCAGAACCACAACGCCCTTGCAGGTGCCGTCTTCCATCACGAGATCCATGCCCTTCGTGCCGGGGCGAACATCGACGCCCAGCTCCTTGGCAGCCTTCTCCAGCCCCGCCTGAATGACTTCGCCGGAGTACTGGTTGTCTTCCGCCATGTGGTTGGTGCCGCCGTAGTTGTAGTTCAGCTCAACACCCATATCACGCAGCCAAGCGTCGAGGTTGTACTCTTCGTCCGCCCAAACCTTGATGCGC
The DNA here is from genome assembly GCA_900548125.1 of uncultured Eubacteriales bacterium. Taxonomy (GTDB): domain Bacteria; phylum Bacillota; class Clostridia; order Christensenellales; family Aristaeellaceae; genus Ventricola. The sequence goes on along the minus strand of URJN01000013.1, from coordinate 8,551 downwards.
TCAGCGGATTCGCCGTTGGTGCTCTTGGACTCGAGGAACTTCGCCAGACCCGCTTCGCCGACCCACTCGTCGTTGCCGGCAGCCTTCTGCGCTTCGGTATTGATCATATCGAAGAAGTTCATGTCGAACTTGCCGTTGCCGCTGAGGATGTCCAGCTTCTCAACGAGGATGACGTTCTTGTCCGGGTTGGTCTGCTTCGCGCTGACCGCAGCCGCCAGACCCGCAGGGCCGCCGCCGACGATCACGATGTCGCAGCTCTCCGCCTCACGCTCGGTCGCGGGCTTCTCCGCATTGGTGCGCTTGACTTCCGGCACATCCATGCCAGCCTGCTTCATCGCGTCAGCCACAGCCGTCTTCACCGCATAGGAAGAGAAGGTCGCCGCGCTCACGTTGTCCACATCCGCGGTGTTCGCCGCAAGGATGCGGTCGCGGATGACCGGGAACGCGCGGTCAATGACCACGTTGGTCTCATGGTTGTCGCCCAGCACAACGTCGGTGATAACGCCGTTCTCGATGGTGACGTCCATGCTCATCTCGCCATGGTAGCCGTTGCCGGTCACGGTGTAGGTGTCGGCAAGCGCAACGCTGCCAGTCATCATGACGGCAGCAGCCATCAGGCTGATTGCTTTCAATTTGTTCATCTTTTTTCCTCCTGTTGTCAGATTAGGACGGCTATCACAGAGCCGTTTTCCTATCTGCCTGCGGGCTATTATATACAAGTTCATTCACAAAGTCAAGCATAATATCCATGATTTCAGGTCAATTGACCGCATTTTTGACAAATAATGTATTTTCATGCAGCCATTTCATCTTTATTCACAGACACAAAAAGAGGCGTTTCCACCCTTTTTGCAGGTAAAAGCACCTCTTTCATTCAATTTTCCTGTTAAATTGCAGATTAGACAATTCCCTGTGCTTCCATCGCGCATGCAACCTTCAGGAAGCCCGCGATGTTCGCGCCGACGACGTAATTGCCCTGCATACCATATTCCTTCGCCGCGCTGTCGATATTGTTGAAAATGCCGATCATGATTTCCTTGAGCTTAGCATCCACTTCCTCGAACGTCCAGCTCAGCCGCATGGAGTTCTGGCTCATTTCCAACGCGCTGGTCGCAACGCCGCCCGCGTTCGCCGCCTTGCCCGGCGCAAACAGCACGCCATGCTCCTGAAGATAGATTGTCGCCTCCAGCGTCGTCGGCATATTCGCGCCCTCCGCAACGGCGATGCAGCCGTTTTCAACGAGCGCCTTCGCATCCTCGATGTGCAGCTCGTTCTGCGTCGCGCACGGCAGAGCCACGTCGCATTTCACGGTGAATACGCCGCGTCCCTCGTGATACACCGCGCTCTCGCGCGCCGCGGCATATTCGGTCAGGCGCGCGCGGCGCACCTCCTTGACATCCTTGAGCAGCGCCACGTCAATGCCCTGCGGGTCGTAAATCCAACCCGTGGAATCGGACACCGTGACGACCTTCGCGCCGAGCTGCTCCGCCTTCTCTACGGCATAGATGGCGACATTGCCCGCTCCGGAAACCGCAACCGTCTTGCCTGCGATATCATGACCATGCGCGGCGAGCATCGCCTGCGTCAGATAGAGCAGACCGTATCCGGTCGCTTCCGTGCGCGCCAGCGAACCGCCGTAGGTCAAGCCCTTTCCGGTCAGCACGCCCTCATAGCGGCCCGTCAGCCGCTTGTACTGACCGTACAGATAGCCAATCTCCCGCGCACCCGTTCCGATATCGCCCGCCGGAACATCGACGTCCGCGCCGATATGGCGATACAGCTCGTTCATGAAGCTCTGGCAGAACGCCATAATCTCGCGGTCGCTTTTCCCCTTCGGGTTAAAATCGCTTCCGCCCTTGCCGCCGCCGATGGGCAGACCGGTCAGGGAATTTTTAAAGACCTGCTCAAAGCCGAGGAACTTGATGATGCCCAGATTGACGCTCGGATGCAGGCGCAGACCGCCCTTATACGGACCGATTGCGCTGGAGAACTGCACGCGGAAGCCGTTGTTCACCTGCACCTGCCCCTTGTCATCCACCCACGGCACACGGAAAAGAATCTGCCGCTCAGGCATGGTCAGCCGCTCAAGCAGAGCCTCCCTGCGATATCGTTCCTCATTGCGCTCGATGACCGGACGCAGAGAGTCAAGCACTTCACGAACAGCCTGATGAAACTCCGGCTGGCTGGGATTCTCGCGCACAACGCGCTCATAAACCTCGTCAACGTAAGACATCAAGATGATCCTCCTTCATATATATGTTCTTCAACGGAAAAACATGACTTTCTTTTTAGCTTCTCTATTATACGCAGGTCAGCCCGTTTTCGCAAGTATTTTTGACAGATTTTTCGTTTTCTTCGCGTTTTTCGTCAAAAGCAAGCTCAATTTGCAGAATTACGAATCACATTGACCGAAGTCTGCACTTTTCAGTCCTCCAGCAGCTTTCTCAGCAGCTCATTGATTTTCTTCGGATCCGCCTTTCCCTTGAGTGCCTTCATCGCCTGCCCGACGAGGAAACCGAATACCTTCTGGTTGCCCGCGCGGTATTGCGCAACGTCCTTTTCGCATCTGGCAAGCACGTCGGAAAGAATCTGCTCATAAGCGGAATCATCGCTGACGATTTCCAGTCCATGCGCCTTGATATAGCCTTCGATGTCCTCCCCACCGTCAAAGGCATAGACAAACACCTCTCTTGCGCTCTGGCGGTTGAGTCTGCCTGCGGAAACAGCGGAAACGATTGCACCCAAAGCCTGTCCGCTTAACATCAGATTTTCGGCAGGCACGCTCTTTTCCTTCATCATCGCCATCGTTTCGCCCATAATCCAGTTGGATACTTCCTTCGGCTTTCCGCATGCCGAAACCGCCTGTTCAAACAGATCGGCGATAGGCTTCTCCTCCGTCAGGATACCTGCATCATATTTCGGCAGACCGAATTCGCTTTGGTATCGCGCCGCTTTTGCTTCCGCCAGCTCCGGCTGACGTGCGCGTACAGCGTCGATCAATGCCTGCGAAAGGCTGATTGGCGGCAGATCCGGTTCCGGAAAATAGCGGTAATCCTGTGCGTTCTCCTTGGAGCGCATCGCAAACGACGCGCCCTTGTTGTCGTCCCAGCGGCGGGTCTGCTGCTGTACTTTGCCGCCGTCCTCAATCAGCTCGACCTGTCGGCGGTATTCGCCCGCAATCGCGCGCGCAATCGCCTTAAAGCTGTTGATGTTCTTCATCTCCGTGCGCGTGCCGAATTCCTTCTGCCCAACCGGACGGACGGAGAGGTTCACGTCCGCGCGCATGGAGCCTTCCTGCATCTTGCAATCCGATACGCCGAGATATTGAAGGGTCTGGCGCAGCTTCGTCAGATAGGCGATGACCTCCTCCGCCGAGCGCATATCCGGTTCGGAAACGATTTCCAGAAGCGGTACGCCGCATCGGTTGTAATCCACCATCGTCTGATCGAGCCACGGGTCGTGCATCAGCTTGCCCGCGTCCTCCTCCATGTGGATTTCGTGGATGCCGACGGATTTTTCCCCCGCTGCCGTCACGATATCGACATGCCCGTTTCGGCAAATCGGCAGATACAGCTGGCTGATCTGATACGCCTTGGGCAGATCCGGATAAAAGTAGTTCTTTCTGTCGAACTTGTTGTATCGGGTGATTTCGCAGTTCGTCGCCAAGCCCGCCGCAACCGCAAACTCGATAACCTTGCGGTTGGCGACCGGAAGCGTGCCGGGCATTCCCGTGCAGATTGGGCAGGTGTGCGTATTGGGTGCGCCGCCGAACTGTGTCGTACAGCCGCAGAATATCTTGGTCTTTGTCGCCAATTCGACATGAACCTCAAGACCGATGACCATTTCATAGGCTTCCATGGCTCAATCCTCCTTCGGGTATTGGCGGTGGAATTTCGTCCGCGCCTGATAAGCGTATGCCGCGTCAAAAAGCTGCTGCTCGCCGAACGCTTTGCCGATAAACTGCGCGCCGACCGGCATGCCTTCCCTGTCCAAGCCGCAGGGAATCACCATGCCCGGCAGACCCGCCATGTTGACCGACACGGTATAGATATCGCCCAGATACATCTGAATCGGATCGTCCGCATGTTCGCCCAGCGGATACGCCGTTGTCGGCGCGGCAGGGGTCAGCAGAAGATCCGCCTGCTCAAAGCAGGCGTCAAACGCCTTCTTGATGAGCGCCTTCACCTGAAGCGCCTTATTATAGTAGGCATCGTAATAGCCCGAGGACAGCGCGAACGCGCCGAGCATGATGCGCCGCTTGACCTCCGCGCCGAATCCCTCGCTCCTCGCCGTCAGATACAGGTCGTGCAAATCTTCATAGTTTTTCGGACGGAAGCCGTATTTCACGCCGTCATAACGGGACAGGTTGCTGCTCGCCTCCGCGCACGCCAGAACGTAATACGCCGGTATCGCATAATTGAGCATCGGCATATCCACCGGCACAAGCACCGCGCCCAGCTCTTCTAAAACATGCGCCGCATCCATCACGCGCTCACGCACATCTTCCGCCAATCCTTCGCCGAAATACGCCTTCGGAATACCGACGCGCAGCCCATCCAGCCTCTTTTTTTCCGGAACCATCGGTGCAGGCACATCCACACTCGTCGCGTCCAGCTCGTCCTTACCCATCAGCACAGCCGTCACCGCGGCGGCGTCCCGCGCATCGATCGTCAGCGGCCCAATTTGATCCAGCGACGACGCATACGCCAGCAGCCCATAGCGCGAAACCGCGCCGTATGTCGGCTTGATGCCCGTCACGCCGCAGAACGACGCAGGCTGTCGGATTGACCCGCCCGTATCGCTTCCCAGCGCATAAAAGACCTCGCGCGCGGCAACCGCCGCCGCCGAACCGCCGGACGAGCCGCCCGGCACGCGGTTCGGGTTCCACGGGTTGCGCGTCACGCCGAAATAGGAAGACTCCGTCGTCGAGCCCATCGCGAACTCATCCATATTTGTCTTACCCAGACAGACCGCGCCGATTGCATCGAGCTTTTTGACGACAGTCGCGTCAAACACCGGCACATAGTTTTCCAGCATTTTGGATGCGCAGGTCGTCCGCACGCCCTTCGTCGAAATCAGGTCTTTGATTGCCATCGGCACGCCGGCAAGCGGATGTTTCAGCTCTCCGGCATCGATTTTTTTCTGCACTTCTTCCGCGCGGGCGAGGGCTGCTTCCGGCGTTACGGTTACAAACGCATGCACGACCGGTTCGAGCTTCTCGATGCGTTCAAGGCAAGCTCTCGCCGCCTCAACCGCGCTGATTTCGCCCGCTTGTATCTTTGCGCCCAGTTCAAGGGCAGTCAAGTCAAACAGCTCCATCGTTTTTCCCCCTTACTCCACTGTTTTCGGTACAAGGAAGCAGCCGTCTTTGACATCCGACGCATTCTTCAGAATCAGCTCGCGTTCCATGCTCGGCTTGACTTCGTCCTCGCGGAACACATTGACGACCGGAAAAGCGTGGCTCATCGGCTCAACGCCCGTCGTATCCAGCTCAGAGAGCTGATCCACATAGCCGATCATCCGCGCAAGATCGGCAGCCGCCTGCTCGCGCTGCGCCTCATCAATCTTCAGATGCGCAAGCTCAGCGACATAGGAAACGAGTTTATCGTTGATTTCCATATTTTTGTTCTTTCCTCTCTGAAACTTGGTTGCTTTTGATTTAGGGGGGGATGTACGTCGGACTGCCGTCCGAACCTGCTTGGGGCTTCGCCCCAAACCCCAGCAAGGAACTTCGTTCCCTGCACCCTCTCTCCGCTTCGCGGCGGTTTGAACACACTATTCGGCGTTCAAGTCCACGCTGTTCTGCGCAAACCCGTTTCAATCGTAGAATGCTTCGCATTCTGCTCTGAAACTGCTTTCTTTACCCAGGGGAGCCCTTGGGCTGCCGCCCAAACCTGCCTGAGGGACATAATCCCTCAGACTCCCTTCTTCGCTTCGCGGCGGTTTAAACAAATATCTTCAGATTAAAACCGCATCGTTTTATTACGGTTCAATCCGCTGCTGGTCACGCGGGAACAGGCAGGTTTCACGGACATTATTTTCGCCCAGCAGCCGTGCGGTCAGGCGTTCAAGTCCCAGTCCCAAACCGCCGTGCGGGCATGTACCGTACTGATGAATCATCAGGTAGCCCGCAAAATCCTCCGGATTCATGCCCTTTTTGATGAGCTTCTTCACCTGTGTATCATAATCATGGATGCGCTGACCGCCCGTCGTCACCTCCAGCCCGCGGAAGAGCAGGTCAAAGGACAGCGTATAGCGCGGGTCTTCCGGATCATCCGCCGCATAGAACGGACGCTTCTTACTCGGATAATGCGTCACAAAGACAAACTCACTGCCGCATTCCTCGGCAAACAATCGGCTGATGAGCTGTTCCTCCTCCGGCTCCAGGTCAAACGGATCGCGAATCGGTCTGCCGTATTTTTCGCTGACCATGCGCTTCGCTTCATCAAACCGCACCGCCGGAATGCTGCTCACATCCGGCAGCTTGACATGCAGCATTTCGAGCTGCGGCGCATAGTCCTTTTTAAGCACCGCCATGATATTCTGCAAAACCTCGGTTTCCATCTGCATGATATCTTCAAAGCCGTTGATGAAGCCCATTTCGAAATCCATCGACGTGTATTCATTCAGATGACGCTGGGTGTTGTGCTTTTCCGCTCGGAACACCGGACCGATTTCAAACACGCGCTCATACACCGGAACCATCGCCTGCTTATAAAACTGCGGGCTCTGCGCCAGATAAGCTCTCCGTCCGAAATACTCCATGCGAAACAGGTTCGCGCCGCCTTCCGCGTTCTGCGCAACGATTTTCGGCGAATGGATTTCCGTAAATCCTTCTCTTTGCAGGGTCTCGCGGAATCCGCGGACAATGCCCTCCTGAATTTTGAAAACCGCACGCTTACGCAGGTTGCGCAGTGTCACGAACCGAAGCGACAGCTCGGTATCCAGCGACAAGTTCATCTTGTTTTTGCCGATCGGCACGGGCATCGCCTCCGCCGCACGGGAAAGCACCTCAACTCTCTGCGCATGCAGCTCTGCGCCGCCCGGGGCGCGCTCATCACGGACAACCTCGCCCGCAATCACCACCGCGTCGCCGTCGCGGACGTCCATGTCCTCCCCAGACAACACACATTGCAAAACGCCCTGCGGCATGCGCAGCAGCGCAAACCGAACGTCGCCCAAGTCGCGCAGCGTATGCACCATGCCATGCACTGCCGCCTGATCTCCCGTTTCCATCGCCAGCACTTCAGCAAGCGTGTTGTGTCTGCTCTCGGTTTTTCCTGTCATGGTTTTCATCGGTCAGCCTTCCTTTCTCATCGGCTCATCGCCAATCTGTTCCGGCTGTTCGGAGCGATTTCGGATAATAAAAAACGCCCCGAACAGAATCGTTCTGCTCGGGACGGGAACATACATAACGTACCCCGCGGTACCACCCAAGTTGCTGCCTGCGACAATCATCCGGCAGCCCCTCTGATCCTTAACGCGGATAACTCGGATACGCCTGGGCTTTTCGCTTTGGCGTACCGGCTCGGGAGTGTTCTTTCTGCCCGCGGGGTTTCTTCGCATGGCTCTCAGCCGGCGGCCATGCCTCTCTGTCTGAAAACGCGGGATACTCGTCTCTTTCATCGCCGTTTCAATTATGGTGTGCATTATAAGCCCGTCAAATGCAACTGTCAAGATTTATTTTGCAATTTATTTTCGTTTTTCGCGAAAATCTCCACATTTATGAAAGTCAATCGAATTTTCCGCCACATTTACATAGAATTTGACATTTTCCCTTTTTTCGGGTTATACTTATTGAAACGATTGAATCGACCCAAAGGCGGGCAGGCTTCGCCGTCTCTTTTGCCCCAGTCCGCTTCAGACTGACAGTCTTTGCGCGAACCCCGCCCGTACATTTCCAGCTTCAAAAAAACGGAGGTCTTACCCATGGCTTATTCTCAGCAGATTGCGGACAGGCTCCGCGAAATCTTTGCTTCCATGAATGTCAACGCCAGCTTTGAAGAGAAGGCGAACTGCGGTATCTTTGCCACTCGGTTGAAGCTGCGCTGCCGCCTTCAAAGCGCACAGATGGTCATCCTCGTCCGTGAGGATAGCTTCTCCACGCTGACGACCATTCCCCTCGCCGCGGACGAGGGCAACCGTCTTGCCGTCGCGGAATATCTGACGCGCGTCAATTTTAATATGCGCAACGGCAACTTCGAGCTGAACATGGAAACCGGCGAAATCCGTTTCAAGACGTATGTTCACGTCGGCGCGGGCGATGTGGATTCCGCCGCCGCTCGTCTGGCAATCATGCTCCCGTTCATGATGATTGAGCGTTTCGGCGACGGTCTGGTCGAAGTGCTGTTCGGCTTCAAGTCTCCGCGCGAGGCGTTTGCTGCCGCCGCCAACTCCCAGCCGATGCAGTAAGAAGCCGTCAAAGCCCGATATCTTCAATTCTCCTGCTTGGGGATTCGCTTTTTAAACCGTCCCGTGCTTTCGGACGGTTTTCTTTTATATTTCATGAATACACGCGCGCAGAAAAACGCATCCTTGATTCTTTTTCCAA
>URJN01000012.1 GCA_900548125.1 uncultured Eubacteriales bacterium | reverse complement strand
GCGCTGACTCTATTTCATCGGTATGGATGGCTGATCGCCTGGTTTATTTCCGTGCAGCTCTTTCCCCATCAGCTTTTTGATCTGACCAGCGCCTTTTTCATCGCTTTCGCGGCTTGGTCTTTCATCGGCTACAAACGAAAGTGGAAGCATATTTATTGTTCCTATCAGAATGCCTATCATAAAGCGATGACCCCCAACGCGGTGAACTGGAATTCCATCAAAAAAACGGATGTATACCTCGTTCCGCTCATCTTTTTCCTTCTGGGAATCGTCGCATTCCTGTTCGCCAGAGGCTATCTCTAAAGCTATGCCTTTTGCGGTCTGAGCCTGTCTACACCTCTGCTGAGTTGCAGAGACATGGAAGTATAGCTCTCGCAAGCGATTTTCTTTCCATCAAAAACCGCCCGATGCTTTTCCTTGCATCGGGCGGTTTTGTTTGCATTATTGTTCGTAGGTCAGCGTCGGCGCATTCTTGTCCAGCTTTGTGACGTTAATCACATAATCGCGCACAAAGCCATACGTTTTTCCGGATTCCGTGACAACCTCGTACCACGTTTCTTCCTTCACGCCCGCATACTTTGCCAGAATCTGCAGCTTTGTTCCGTTACCCAGCTGGCGCACAACCGTCGCGTTGGAAAGCGGCTTTTCGCGAACGTTTGCAGCGCGGTTCGTCAAAGCACGCCCGATCACGTCCCGGTCAAGCAGGTTGGGCTGCTCGGCGGCTGTCGTGCCCGTCGATGTGCCCGATGTTTCTCCGCTCATGCTGCCGTCCAGCGTAATGACATAATCGCGGACATACCCCTCCGTGCTGCTGCCCTGCGGCTTCACGCGATACCAGGTATTCCCCTTTTTGTCCTTCAGAATCTCGTAAATCTCAACCGTTTTATTCTTCTTGAGCTGCGTGATGACCTTGCCGTTCATTACCTTGCGGAGATTCGCCTCGCGGTTCGTCTTTCCGGTCGCAATGATTTCCTCATTGGCGGCAGAAGACTCCGTTTCAGCGGCTGTCGGCGTGGGCGTCGCGGAAGCGGCTTCCGCCTTCGGCGTAGCCGTCGGCTTGGTCAGCCCATCGGCAGTCGTTACGACATAGTCGCGCATCCAGCCTTCGTCATTCGTATCATCCACAGTCAGATAATACCAGACCTTGTTCGTCGAATCCAGCTTGGTTTCGTGAATGGTGACGCTTTCGCCCTTCTTGACAGTCTTTTTGACCTTCGCGTTCGACGCGGCGTTGGCGCGGAGGTTGGCGTCGCGGTTCACTGTGCCCGTTGCCAGATCCGCCACAGGCGTCGGAGACGGAGTCGGCGTTGCGGTCGGTTCCGGCGTCGGGGAAGGCGTCGGCGTAGCAGTCGGTTCCGGCGTAGGCGTCGGCGTATTGGTCAGGATAATCGGCAGGGGCGTACCCGTCGGCTGCAGCTCGGCGGTCGGGGCAGACGTCGCGATGACCGGCGCAGCCGTATTCTGAATCACCGGTTCAGGCGTTTCGATGACCGGCTCCTCGGTCGCCTCGTCCCGAAAGCCTTCATCGCCGTTATAAGCTTTGTCATCCTCATAACCGCCCAAATCCGGTTCATCGGTATAAGCGGTGTCAGCCGTAGGCGCATTCGTCGCTTGAGAAATCGGCGAAAACACAATGGAAGACGGCGAGGTTGTCTGCTCCGTCTGCGGAATCTCCGTCGGAGAAGGCATGGTAGCCGGCGTCTTACTGCCGCTTCCCATCGTAAACTTGACAACGACCAACACAATCAGCACGATAACCAGCAGCGCAATCACAACGCTGAGCAGCTTGACGCGCGTGGACACAGAAGCCGACTTGCTTTTCCGAACGGTCGATTTTCTTCCGCCCTGTTCACCTGTCAAATCGTCATCCTCGTAGTCGTCGTAATCATCATAGTCATCGTCCTGCTCCTGCAAGTCCTGATACGGACTGCTTCTCTTGGGCTGGTCGAGATCGTCGTCGTAACCGCGGCGTCTCATTGCTGTCCCCTCCTTAACCCGAATATGAACTCGGGCATAATTCAATCATTGTACAACCTATTATAGAGTTTTTGTTACGAAGTTGCAAGCTCTTTTAAATGTTAAGTCAAATTTTGCCGGATTTTTCGACTCCTTTCGCCCCGTCAGCATACAAAAAGCCCCATCCTCCTCCGCTTACACGGAAGAAGATGGGGCTTATGTTACCTTACATCAGGCGGTCAAACCGAAATTACTCGGCAGCCAGCTTCTTGTAGGTCTCGAGGCGGCGCTTTGCGTCCTCCTCGTTGATCTTGTAAGCTTCCTCAGCCTTCGCCGGGAACAGCTTCGCCAGAGAAGCGTAGCGAACCTCGCCGCGGATGAAGTCCTGATAATTTTCGGTCGGATCCTTGCTGTCCACGATGAGCGGATTCTTGCCCTGATCGGCGAGCTCCGGATTGTAGCGGTACAGCGGCCAGTAACCGCAAGCCACAGCGCGCTTGATTTCCATCTGAGCGTGCGCCATGTTGATGCCGTGGTTGATGCACGGAGCATACGCGATAACCAGGGACGGACCATGGTAAGCTTCCGCTTCGTTCATCGCCTTCAGCAGCTGAGCCGGATTCGCGCTCATGGCGACGGTAGCAACGTACACATAGCCATAAGACATCGCCATCATGCCCAGATCCTTCTTGCGGGTCTTCTTGCCGGAAGCCGCGAACTTGGCGATGGAGCCGGTCGGGGTGGACTTGGAAGCCTGTCCGCCGGTGTTGGAGTAAACCTCGGTATCCAGAACGAGGATGTTGACATCTTCGCCCTGAGCCAGGACGTGGTCAACTCCGCCGTAGCCGATGTCATACGCCCAGCCGTCGCCGCCGAAGATCCACTGGCTCTTCTTGATCATCATGTCCTTCATGGACGCGATTTCCTTGCAGAGGTCGCTGTCGCAGCCCTCAACAAGAGCAGCCAGCTTCGCGGAAGCAGCCTTGCTCGCCTCGCCGTCGTTCATCGCGGCAAGCCAAGCCTCGCAGGTCTCCTTCGCTTCGCCCTCGACCTGACCAGCCAGCTCGGTCACGAGCTCAGCCAGCTTGGCGCGGCGCTGCGTGGTCGCCAGGTTCATGCCGAAGCCGAACTCAGCGTTGTCCTCGAACAGGGAGTTCGCCCAAGCCGGGCCCTGACCCTTATCGTTCTTGGTGTACGGAACGGTCGGAGCACTGCCGCCATAGATGGAGGAGCAGCCCGTCGCGTTGGCAACCATCATGCGGTCGCCGAAGAGCTGGGTAACGAGCTTGACGTACGGGGTCTCGCCGCAGCCGGCGCAGGCACCGGAGAACTCAAACAGCGGCTTGAGGAACTGGCTCTCCTTGACGTTCGCCTTGTTGATGAGGATAGAATCGACTTCCGGAATCGTCTGAGCGTACTCCCAGTTCGCTTCTTCCTTCATCTGATCAGCCAGCGGCTCCATGGTCAGGCACTTGCCAAGGCATACATCGACGCAGTTGCCGCAGCCGGTGCAGTCCAGCGGAGAAACCTGAATGCGGAACGCCTTGCCGGCGAACTGCTTGCCCAGAGCCTTCTTGGTGACGAAGGTCTCCGGAGCGGTGCCCTCGTCCACGAGGTACGGACGGATCGCAGCATGCGGGCAGACCAGGGAGCACAGGTTGCACTGTACGCACTTGGTCACATCCCAAGCCGGAACCTTCACGGCGATGCCGCGCTTCTCGTACTTGGTCGTGCCGGTCGGAACAACGCCGTCAGCCGCAATCGCGGAAACCGGCAGCTTGTCGCCTTCCTGAGCCAGAATCGGCTTAACAAAGTTGTTGTAGTATTCGTCGCCCTTGACCTGCATCGGGACAGCACCGGTCGTCGCGGTCGCCCACGCTTCCGGAACCTTCACCTCGCGCAGACCGGAAATCGCGATATCAATCGCATCCCAGTTCTTCTGCACGACAGCGTCGCCCTTCTTGCCATAGGTCTTCTTGGCATACGCCTTCATGTACTCGTCAGCCTGAGCATACGGGATGACGTCCGCGAGCTTGAAGAACGCGGCCTGCATGATGGTGTTGATGCGGTTGCCCATGCCAACCTTCGCCGCCAGATCGATAGCGTCGATGGCGTAGAACTTGACATGCTTCTTGGCGAGCTGCTGCTTCATGGAAGCCGGCAGATGCTCTTCAAGCTCCTCATCGCTCCACTGGCAGTTGAGCAGGAACGTGCCGCCATCCTTCAGGGTGGAGAGCATGTCGTACTGCGTCACGTAAGCCGGATTGTGGCAGGCGGTGAAGTCCGCAGCGTCAATCTGATACGGGGACTGAATCGGCGTCTTGCCGAAGCGCAGGTGAGAAACCGTCAGACCGCCGGACTTCTTGGAGTCGTATGCGAAATACGCCTGAGCGTACATATCGGTGTGGTCACCGATGATCTTGATGGAGTTCTTGTTCGCGCCGACGGTGCCGTCAGAGCCAAGACCGTAGAACTTGCAGCTGATTGCGCCAGCCGGAGCAGCGTTGAAGATCTCGCCGGTCGGCAGGCTGGTGTGGGTCACGTCATCGACAATGCCGACGGTGAAGTGGTTCTTCGGCGCGTCGAGCTTGAGGTTGTCGAAAACAGCCTTGACGTGGGTCGGCGTGAACTCCTTGGAGCCCAGACCGTAGCGGCCGCCGACGATTTCGATCTTGCGGCCTTCCTCAGCGAGGGCGGCACAGACGTCGAGGTAGAGCGGCTCGCCCAGGGAGCCGGACTCCTTGGTGCGATCGAGAACAGCGATGCGCTTGCAGGTCGCCGGAATCGCGGCGACGAAACGCTTGGTGTCGAACGGACGATACAGGTGAACGCTCACCAGACCGACCTTCTCGCCCATCTCGTTGAGCTTGTTGACAGCCTCGGTCGCAACGTCGCAGCCAGAGCCCATCGCCACGATGACATACTCGGCATCCGCCGCACCAACGTAGTCAAACGGCTTGTGCACACGGCCGGTGATCTTGGACACTTCGTCCATGACCTCTTCCACGATTGCCGGAACAGCATCATAGTACTTGTTGCCGGCTTCACGGCCCTGGAAGTAGATATCCGGGTTCTGCGCGGTGCCGCCCAGAGTCGGATGATCCGGATTCAGCGCACGGGCGCGGAACTCAGCGACCTTCTCAGCCGGCAGCAGCTTCGCCATATCCTCATACGCAATCTCGTCGATCTTCTGAATCTCGTGAGAGGTACGGAAACCATCGAAGAAATGCAGGAACGGAACAGAGCTCTTCAGCGTCGCGATGTGCGCAACCAGAGCCATGTCCTCCGCTTCCTGAACGGAGTTGGAAGCCAGCATGGCGAAACCGGTCTGACGGCAAGCCATGACGTCAGAATGATCGCCGAAGATGGACAGCGCGTGGTAAGCCAGCGCACGGGCGCTCACATGGAAAACGCACGGCAGCAGCTCGCCAGCGATCTTGTACATGTTCGGGATCATCAGCAGCAGGCCCTGGGACGCTGTGAACGTCGTGGTGAGCGCGCCGGCCTTCAAAGAGCCATGCACAGCACCGGCGGCACCGGCTTCGGACTGCATCTCAGCGATGCGGACAGTCTGACCGAACAGGTTCTTACGATCATGCGCAGCCCAGTCATCCGCAACTTCCGCCATCGGGGAAGACGGGGTGATCGGGTAGATCGCTGCCACTTCGCTGAACGCATAAGCGACGTGGCTGACAGCGGTATTGCCGTCAACGGTCATTTTCTTTGCCATTGGTAAAACCTCCCTATGTGAATCAAGTTTTAACGCCTTTGTGAGAAGCCCGTCCGAGCAGGGATCGTCACGAACAGACATTTCTCGACGTATCTATTATAGCCTTGAGTCAATTTAATGTCAACCGAGACAGGAAAATTCAAACGACTTTTGTTCATATTTTGGGGCTTATGGCATAAATTGGCTTTTCCTTTTGCATCCCGTACACATGGTCTGATGACCCTTGCCGATTTCCTTGACATTTATGCCGCCGCCTAGTACAATCAACGTCACGGAAACCCGTTTCGTTTTCTCAGTAAGCCTTCCTATTTTTGTACGAAAGCTGGTATGGCATGTTCTTCAAGCGCGCTTCCCGATATCAGACATGCGGATTTTTTACGCTGCTGTTCTCCCTTCTGGCACACGGCTGCCGCTATTATTCGCTCTGCTTCAGCGGCGACGCCATGCTTCTGACTCAGCAGGGTCAAGCGGTCTATCAGTCCACCCTCGGCCGCTATTTGCAGCCCGTCTATTGGCTTCTCCGCGGCGAAATAACCGTGCCGCCGGTCATCGGTCTGTTTGCCACGGTATTCCTGTTTCTTTCGTGCGTACTGATGGCAGAGCTTTTCCGGCTTGACAAAAAACGGGATATCGCCCTGCTCTCCGCCCTGCTGGTCACGCACGAAACCCTCGCCGTTTCCAACGCGACCTATCTGCCGTGGACGGATGTTTACGCGCTTGCCCTGCTGTTCGCCGCGGCGGGTGCTTATGTCTTTCTGCGCGGCGGCGCATGCACCTTGCTGTCCATCCCCCTCTTCTTTTTCTCGCTGGGGCTGTATCAAAGCTATCTGCCCGCCGCCGCAGTCATCATCATTTTCGTTCTCATCCGCCGAACCCTTGACGGCGCAAAGCCGAAGGACACCTTTCTCACCGGACTCGCGGCATGCGGCTGCATCCTCGCCGCGCTGATTCTCTATGCCGCCGTTCTGCATATCGTCATGGATGCGCTGAACAGCAGTGTTTCCTATGACTATAACGGCGTCGGCGCGCTTGACCACTTCGCCTTTGACCGCATCGGCGAATACCTTGCGCAGACCGTCCTGACGCCCATCCTTTTTCTCTTTGTTCCGGACGCATCGGACGTGATTTTCTGCCATACGCCCGCCGTCTCTCCATACCTGAATCTCATCCTGCTCGCGTTCTGCGGCATCATGCTGCTTCCCCGCGCAAAGGCTCTGCCCGCCGCCTCCAAGGGCATGCTCCTGCTGCTCGTCCTGCTGCTCATTCCCGCGATGAATTTCGTCCAGTTCATCGCGCAGGGTCTGGTCAGCGGGCTGACGATTTACGCCTACGTTTTCTTTGACGTCGCCGCGCTGCTGCTTGCCTCCTCCGCACTGAATACGCGAAACAGCTTCTGCCGCCTTGCCGCTCGCGGAGCGCAGCTGCTCCTGTGCGTCGTCATCGCGCAAAACACCTTTCTTTCCAATCAGCTGGCGTTCAAGCGGGATGTCGAATGGTCCTCGACGCTTTCCGCGATGACCCGCGTGCTTGACCGAATTGAGCAGACAGAGGGCTATGTTGCCGGAGAAACGCCCGTCGTTCTGGTCGGCATCCTGACCTCTTCGACCATTTCCATGACGCATCCCGGATTTGAACCGCTGGAAGGCTATCAGGGCGCGCGCTATACCTACGCCGCCTCCTATGAATCCGCAACCCGCTGGTATTTGAAAATGGCTCTCGGCGCGCGCGTCAACCTCGCGGAAAACGACGCGGCTCTGATTCAAAGCGCACAGCCACTCACCCTCTTTCCGGACGCGCAATGCTGCCGAATCATCGACGGCGTGCTTTACATCCGCCTCGGATAACCGTACAAAAGGAGTATAACGCTATGAAATCCGCTTTGCTCGACGCCTTTCCCCGCGCAGACGGAAAAGCGATGCGTCAAACGGCACTGATGACCTTTCTGCTTGTGCTGGCGGCGCATGCCTTCTGTTTCCTCAACCTGACGTTTTCAGGCGCATCGGTCATGTTCAACGCTGCAAAGGGCGCGGATGCGCAAATCGCTTCCGGCGTCTATCTTCAGCCGTTTTACTGGCGCGTCCGCGGCGCTGTCAGCGTGCCGATTCTCGTCGGTCTGCTCAGCGCGGCGGCTCTGTCGCTGACCGGTGCGCTGTTGTCCGCCCTGCTGGGAATCAAACGCCTGCCGCTTTGCGCGATGCTCGCCGGTGCGCTGGCTCTTTCCCCTGCCGTTCTCGTCGCCTTTGCCGGTTCTGTGCATACCGCGGACGCGCTCTTTCTCGCCATGCTGCTCGCCGCCTGTGCCGCCGCGCTGTGTCTGCGCATCCGCGTAGGCTTTATGCCCGCTTCTCTGCTGCTTGCCGCCGGACAGGCACTTGACCCCGCTGCGTTCTCCTTCTTTGCGGGCGTGGTCTTGATTGCGCTGATTCAAGCCCTTTCCGACAGCGAGGAGAGCGGCAGGCTCTGTGCGCTGCGCGCGCTGGGAGGTCTGCTCTGCGGGCTGCTGGGCAGTGCCGTCTATGCGGGCGGTTACATCCTGCTGACCTATCATTACGGCATAGATGCGCAGGCGTTCCTGCAAAGCGGCACAGGGCTTTTTGACAGATGGCGTTATCCTGTTTCCATCCTTTTCGCTCCGCTGACCATCTATCCGCACATCGGCAAGCTGTTGAGCGGCACTCTGCTGGTAATCGGTGCAGCCGCGCTTCTTTCGCTCATCTGCCGGGTCAAAAAAAGCCCGCTTCGCATGCTCTTTATGCTGGCGCTCACGCTGGCTTTGCCGTTTGCGCTCAATCTGCCCTTTTTCAGTGCGGAACAGGCGCCGCAGGTCACCATGCCCGTCTGCCTGTTCCCCGTTTTGCTGATTGTCCTGCTTCAGGAAACCATCAGCGATTCGCTCGAATCGCTCTGTCCCGCCGTTGCCGCGATGCTCGGCGTATCCCTGCTCGGCACAACCCTCTTCGCAAATCAGGTCTATCTGAAAAAGGCACTCGAGTACGACGCCACGCTTTCCGTCATGACGCGTGTACTCGCTCGTGCCGAAGCCGTTCCGGGATACAAGCCGGGCGAAACGCCGACCGCCATCATCGGCACGCTCGATTGCTCCGAGCTGTCCGTAACGCACGACGGCTTTGAAGCCCTGACCGTTTTGGATGCCGCGAAAAACAACTTTGCTCCGACGGATGACGCCGGAAACCTCTGGTACATGTGGGACGCAATGGGCTATCCCTTCAATTTCGTAAGCACCTACGAGCTTGAGCAATACAAGGCGCGTGAAGATGTTCAAGCCATGCCTGCCTTTCCCGCCGCAGGCTGCTGTCAGCTGATTGACGGCGTGCTGGTCGTAAAGCTGAGCGATGCGTCATGAGCCTAAGCCGCCGTTCACATTCTTCCTTCGATGAGTTTTCCGTCATAAAGGAGTTTTTTCATGAATATCACATTCAGCCGCTGCCGCGACACGAGTGATGCCCTCATGGACGCCGCCATGACCCTCTACCGTGCGAGTTTTCCCAGCCACGAGCTGCGTCTTTGGGACGACCAGAAAGCCGTCATGAGCGACCCCGCCTATCATTTTGACATGTGCCTGACGGACGGTGCGCTCGCGGGGCTCATCCTCTGCTGGGATTTCGGTTCCTACATCTACGTCGAGCATTTCTGCGTTGAGCCGAACCTGCGCGGTCAGGGGCTTGGAACGCTGATTCTGCGTGCGCTTGCCCGGCAGAACGACAAACCCATCATCCTGGAAATCGACCCGCTGGTGGATGATGTTGCGCTTCGCCGTCGGGACTTCTATACGCGCTGCGGCTATGTGCAGAACGACTACAAGCACATTCATCCGCCGTATCAGTGTGCCAACCGTGGGCATGAGCTGATTATCATGAGCTATCCCCGCGCCATTTCTCAGTCTGAATTCGACGCCTTTACATTCGACCTGCGCAGCAAGGTCATGAAGTACGCAGAAAAAGCCTGATTCTGCCCTCAAAGTCTGTTTCGCTCCGAACACAAAACACGCGATGCGTTCCTCTCAGTCGGGGGATATACGCACCGCGTGTTTTTTATGTATGCTTTTGCTCAATCAGGTTTCGCTTCGCTCCCTGATTTATCCTTTATTGCGCTTCGCGCTGGGGGAGGGGGACGTTAGGGCTGCCGCCCTAAAACCTGCTTGGGGATTTCATCCCCAAACCCCATCTTCGCTTCGCGGCGGTTTTAACATGTGTTTTAAAGTGAAAGTGGCATCAATAGGCGACCGTTTCTCCTTCGGACAAGCCACTGACAATCTGCGTCTGCTCCTCGGTCATCACGCCGATGGAAACATGTCGAATCTGTCCGCTTTCCATCATCACATAATAACCGTTTTCATCTTTTTTCAGCGCATCGGTCGGAATCATCAGCGCATTTTCCACCGTCTCAACGACGATATTACCGGACACATTCATTCCGCCTTTCACACGTTCATCCGATTCGTTCAGCGCAACCGTAACGTCATAGGTTGTCACGGTGCCTTCCGTATTTCCCAGCGGCGCAATCTTCTGAACCGTTCCGGTCATTTCGACATCGGGAAGCGCGTCGATTGAAAGCTCAACCGTCTGCCCCGGCTCAACGCTCAGGATATCGAGTTCATCGACCGCGAGGGTCAGCGTCATCTCCGTTCCGGCTTCAACGATTGTCAGCAGCTTTGCGCCGCTCCTGATCTCATCGCCCGCCTGCACCTCTACGCTCGAAATCACGCCGTCGCACGGCGCGGCAATCGTCAGCGCATCGCGCTTTTGATACGCCGCCTCCAGCTCTGCAAGCGTCTTTTCATAATCCCGCAAAACGGATGCGTTATCCAGATACAGCGGCATTTCGTCCCAGACCAGTCTTGCCAGCACATCCTCGCGCTCACACGTATCGCCGACCTTGACGGTCAAGCCCTTAATCGTCCCGCCGTAAGCGGAAACCGCCATCGGCTTATTGAGTTCCAGCGTACCCTCGCCGACGGTTTCTCCATCCAGAGTATAGACCGCAACGGGAACATCCATGGCGTATTCATCGGTATCAATCTGTATGGTCGCTTCCGTTCCTCGCCTCGTCAGGCTGACGACTGTTCCCGTCGCATCGACGTTCCTTCCCTTGACCGAAACGCTCTGCCCCAGTTCAAGCAAATCGCCGGACAGCCCACTCAGCTCGACCTTCATGCGTCCGTCCGTAGAAATGACCATCACCGCGCCCTTTTCGCGATAAACCGCCAGCGCGTCGTCGCCTTCTTTGACATAAATCGCTTTAATCACGCCGGAAACAGGTGCGCTGATGGTGACCTCGTTGGAGAACTTACCCAGCAGCGGTTCATCCGTATTGACGTCAAAGCGCGGGTCGCCGTCCTCATCATAAAGCTGCTTATAGACATACTGCGTGTGCGTTTCCGTATCTTCCACAGCCGCCTGCGCGGTCTGCACATCGTATTCAAGCTGGCTGATTTGCGCATCCAGCTCGTCATTCTGCAAGCGCATCACGATATCGCCCGCCTTAACGCTGTCGCCAACCTCAACCGGCATGCTTCCGACCTTTCCATCCGTTTCCGCATAGATACCGGGCTGACTGAGCGGCTGAACCTCGCCCGAACCGAACACCGTCTTTTGAATCGTTCCGATGGCAGCCTGTGCGGTCGTGCTTTCCGCCTGAACGGTTTTATCCTCCTGCGCTCTCTGCATCACGGGAACGACCACGCATGCCGCCAGCGCGCAAATCATCGACACGCCCAGCAGCGCAAGAACCGCGCGAATCCTTTTTCTGCACGCGCGCTTTTTTCTGAGTGCCTGCCCCGCGCCGCTTTCCTTATGCTCCATTCGTGCCTCCTCCTCTGCGTTTAGTCATAATGCAGCGCATCAATCGGCTTGAGCTTGCTCGCCTTATTGGCGGGATACAATCCGAAAATGACGCCGACCGCCATCGAGAACCCGATTGCCAGCTCCGCCACGCTGACGCTCATGCTCAGCGACATGCCCAGTACATCCTCCAGCACGCGCATCAGCAGAAGCCCCAGCACAAGCCCCAGCAGACCGCCCATGCCGGAAATCACGACGGATTCAATGAGAAACTGCTGAAGGATATTGCGCCGTTTGGCGCCGATTGCCTTGCGGATGCCGATTTCGCGCGTGCGTTCCGTGACGGAAACCAGCATGATGTTCATGATGCCGATGCCGCCGACGAGCAGCGAAATGCCCGCGATGCCGCCGAGCATCAGGGAAAGCGTACTCGCCGTCTCATTCGCCGTTTCCAGCATCTGCGTCTGGTTCATGACGGAATAGGCGCTGTCATTCTGATATTTCTTGTAAAGGAAGCTCTCAACGACCTCCTGCGCCTTGTCTACGCTTGCGGAATCGACCGCGGAAATATAGATTGAGGAAATCGTCGTCGAATCGAGCATGCGCTGTGCAAGCGTGAACGGCAGAACGAGCGTGTCATCCGAGCTGCCACCCATCGACGTGCCCTTGCTTTCCAGCACGCCGACGATGCGGAATTTGCGCCCGTCGATATGCAGCGTGTTGCCTACGACATTCGTCGTGCCGAAAAGGTCTTCCGCCAGCTCCGGACCGATGACGCAGACCGCGCTGCGGTTATCCACATCCGCGTCGATGATATATCTTCCGGACTGCACGCCCTGATTGACAATGCTTGCATAGGCGGGAAGCACGCCCATGACGGTTGCGCTCGTGTTGGTGCTGCCCGCCTTGACGGTCAGGCTTCCGCTGGTCGTCGGGGAAACATATTGGATGGACTCGTCATCCTCCAGCGCAAGAATATCCTCCAGTTTCAAAATCACCGTACCCTTGGAGGAAGATGAGCCGCCGCCGAAGCCTCCGAAACCGCCGAAGCCTCCGACGCGGCGGGTCTGAATGCTGACCGTCAGCAGGTTCGTACCCATGGACGAGATGGACTCCGTAACAGACGCTGTCGTTCCCTGTCCGATGGCAATCAGCACGATTACGCTCATCACGCCGATGATAACGCCGAGCATCGTCAGGAATGCGCGAACCTTGTTGCCGGATATCGCCTTAAACGCCATGGAAACCGTCTGCGTAAACTGCATCAGATCACCACCTCGTTTTCATCCGCCGGCTCAAGCACGCGCCCGTCGTGAATATGGATGGCGCGGGGCGTCTGCGCAGCAATCTTCGCGTCATGCGTAATCAGCACGATGGTGTTTCCCGCTTCATGCAGCTCATGAAAGAGTTTCATGACCTCCGCGCCGGTTCGCGAATCAAGGTTGCCGGTCGGCTCGTCGGCGAGGAGCAGCGACGGCTTGCCCGCCAACGCTCGGGCGATTGCCACGCGCTGCTGCTGTCCGCCGGAAAGCTCAGTCGGCTTATGATCCATGCGGTCAAGCAAACCGACGCGCTCAAGCACCTCCTCGCTCCGCGCGTGCCGCCTGCTTGCGGATATGCCCTGATAGATGAGCGGAAGCTCGACATTCTCCCGCGCCGTCAGCTTGGGCAGCAGGTTGAACTGCTGAAAGATGAAGCCGATCTTCCGCCCGCGGATATCCGCCAGCTCGTCCTCGGAATAGTCCTCAATCTCCTGCCCATCCAGATAATAGGTTCCCTCATCCGCGGTATCCAGACAGCCGATGATGTTCATCAGCGTCGATTTTCCCGAACCGGAGGGACCGATGATAGACACAAACTCATGCGGCTTGATGTGGATATCCACGCCATCCAGCGCGGCAAGCACATTGTCGCCCATGTGGTATTCCTTGCGGATTCCCTTCATTCTAATCATGCCTGTTCCTCCTTAGAAGCCGCCGGGGCCGCCGCCCATATTGCCGCCTCGGTTTCCGCCGCCATCGCGGCTTCCGCCACCCATCGTCATCATGCTCATCATCATGCTCGACGACGAGGAGGAGCTGCTTCCCGTGTACAGCACGACGTCGCCCTCCGATACGCCGGAGAGAATTTCGACGTAATCGTCGTTCTGCATGCCCGTCGTGACCTTGACCAGCGAACCGGACACCTGCGTTTCCTCATTGACATCGGCATACAGCCAATCCATCACGCCGCTGTACAGCTTCTTGACCGCCGGAATCAAGCCGCTTTCCTCTGTCGCCGCTTCCGCGTTCTGCGTCCGCTGCGGCGCATTGCCGCGGTTTCCGCGGTTCTGTGCATCCAACGTTTCTCCGGAAGACGCATCGCCGCTCTGCCCGCCGAATGATCCGCCGAAATCCGGCTTGCTTCCGTCCTGCGGCATATTGCTCAGATCCGTCTTGCTTCCATCCTGCGGCATGCTGCTCAAATCCGGCATGCTGTCCGCCGTCATCGTACTCGCCGTTTCCCCTGCGTTTTCGACCATCAGGTAAGTATCGTTGCCAATCGTCATCAACGCCTCAACCGGCACATAGAGCGTGCTGTCCGTAGACGCTACCGTAATTTCGCCCGTCGCATTCATGCCGGAGCGCACGCCGCTTCCCTCCGCGTCGAACGTCAGTTCCACGTCATACGTCGTCACGCCGCCGGAATTGCTGCCGACCGGCGCAATTTTATAAACCTCGCCGTCCATCTCCGCATCGGAGAGCGCATCGACGGTGATTTTCACCTTCTGTCCGACTTCGACCTCGACCACATCCAATTCATCCACGGCGATGGTCAGGTTCATATCCTCGCCCTCCAGAATCGAGCAGAGCATGGCGCCGCTGCTGATTTCGTCGCCTTCGCTGATGCCAAGCGTCGCAATCGTTCCGTCGCAGGGCGCGACAACAATCAGGTTTTCACGCTGCTGCTTGGCTTCTTCCAGCGACTTTGCCGCCGCTTCGCGCTGAAGCCGCAGGTTCTCGATTTTGAGCGTCAGCGGGGAATCCGTGAGCTTAAAGAGCGTATCCGCGCGCTTGACCTTGTCGCCGACGCTGACCTTTACGCTCTCAATCGTTCCGCCGTAAGAAGAAACCGCCATCGGCTTGTTGACCTCAAGCGTGCTTGTGCCGAGCGTCATGCCATTCTGCCGCGCAACCGTCACCGTTTCGCCCATCGGCAGGCTGTCATCCTGTATGGTCAGCGTCAGGCTTGTGCCCTGACGGATCAAATCGACGACCGTGCCCTCCGCGATGAACGTTTCTCCGGTCACCGTCAGCTTTTCGCCCAGCGACACGCCGGACGCGGTATCCACGTCGCTTAACTCAACCTTCATTCTGCCGTCAGTCGAGATGATGGCGAGCGCGCCCTCTCTGCGGAAAACCGCCAGCGCATCGTCGCCCGCTTCGGCATAAATCGCCACCACGCGCCCCGCCGCCGGCGCTTCGATGGTCGTTACCTTAGAGCCTGCGGACGTAGAGAGAATCTGGTCGTCCAGCTTCCAGAGGTCAAATTCCAAATCAGTGATGGTATCGTCAAGGTCAGCATTGGTCATCACGGCGAGGATATCGCCCGCCTTGACCGCATCGCCCACGCTGACGCGCAGATCGGTCAGCGTGCCTTCCGCCTCTGCCAGAACGTTGGTCTGATTTCGGGCAGATGTCGTGCCCGAGCCGTAGACCGTTTCCTCCAACGCGCCGCGGGTGACAACCGCGCGGGAGTAGCTGGTCGTGCTGCTGCTCTCCGCCTGCTTGTTGATATATGCCTTCAGCCCGAATAAGCCCGCGCCGCAGAGAAGCGCGACGACCACGATGATTTTAACGGTCTTGCGGAGAGCCCTGCCGAATCTGCCTCGCTTTTTCTTTCCTGTGTGCGTTTTCTTTTTCGGGGTCTGCGAAACAACCTGTTCGTCTTTTTCGCTCATGGGGTTTCATCCTCCGAACCTTAAATTTTGCAGCCATCCGATTGGGGATTTCAGCAAAAGGTCTGAACGCCCGCATCAGGCTATGGCTTTGAAACGCACTTATTCTAAAGGGATTTCGTGACAGTAATGTGAACACAGGCGCACAAGATTCCAAAGAAATGGAAAACCACTGCGAACATGGAAGCCTTGCTCACGCGGGCGGTTTTGCGTGATTTCCTATATAAATATAAAAACAGAGCTGTCAAGCCTAAACCGAGCATTTCAAGAAACAAATATCTAAGCATTT
>URJN01000011.1 GCA_900548125.1 uncultured Eubacteriales bacterium | reverse complement strand
GGTCAAGCGTTTGTTTGCTATGCGTCCATCTTTGTCCGAGATGGGCGCTTTTCATTTATTTTGAGAAAAACTGCGAGGAAGTTTATGAAAAAGATGATTGCGCTGCTTTTGAGCCTTTTTGCTGTTCAAACCGCGTTAGCGGAGCTGCCCGTCGTCACAGAAAAGCTTGATCTGGAAGCCGCGAAAAACTTTGCCGTGGACAGGCTGGAAGGCGGTTATTCACTGATTACCGTGCAGAACGGCGGGCGCTTTCTGCTGATTCCGGCGGGTATGGATGCACCGGATGGTCTGGATGCGGACATCATGCCGCTGTACATGCCGCTTGACAACCTATTCGTGGCTTCCACCTCGACGGTGGCACTGATGGATGAAATCGGCGCGCTCTCCGCCGTGACGCAGACGACCTATGACGTGGAAGACTGGTATCTGCCAAGCGTGAAACAAGCGGTTCAGGATGGACAAATCGCATACATCGGTCACTATAAGCAGCCGGATTTCGAGCGTATTGCCTTGAACCCGCCGAAGCTGGCCGTTTTCTCCACGATGATCGAGGGCACGCCGGATGTGCGGGAAAAGCTGGACGAGCTAGGCATTCCTTTGCTGGTGGACAGCTCTGCATTGGAGGAAACTCCGCTGGGGCGCATGGAGTGGATGAAGCTCTACGGCGTGCTGCTGGGGCGTGAGAACGAGGCGAGCACCGCGTTTGACGCGCAGAAGCAGAAAATCGAATCGCTTGAGCCGATGCAGGAGAACGTGACCGTTGCCATGTTCTACATCACCTCCAAGGGCGCGCTGTATGTGCGCAACAATGGTGATTATATGGTCAAAATGCTTGAGCTGGCTGGCGGGCAGTATGCGCCGGAAGGACTGGGTACCGGCGAATCCGGCACACGGCAGATGGAGATGGAAGCCTTTTATCTCGTGGCGGGCGATGCGGACTGCATCCTCTATATGGGTCAGCTTGGCGGCAAGCCGAAGACACTTTCGCAGCTGATTGAGCGAAACACGCTGCTGGCCGATTTCAAAGCGGTGCAAAATGGACGCGTCTATTGCACCGGCGCAGATTATTTTCAGCAGGCCGGACGGCTGGGCGACCTCATCGAGGACATGAACCGCATGCTTTCGGGTGACGACGCGGCACTAAACCATATCATGAAGCTGGAGTGAGGAACGGGTGAAAAAAACGCGGTGCGCGCTGTGCTATGCGGTGCTCGCAGTCTGCTTTGCGCTGCTGTTGGCGGTCAGTGTGGGCACGGGCAGCGCGGCACTGTCCCCGCATGAAATCCTGCGGATTCTGCTGCTGAGAGAGGGCGCGGGCACAGCGGCCTACAACGTGCTGCTCAAAATCCGCCTGCCGCGTGTGCTGGCGGCGGCGGTGATGGGCGGCACGCTGAGCGTGTCGGGCTTTCTGCTGCAAACGTTTTTCCGCAATCCGATTGCCGGGCCGTATGTGCTGGGCGTGTCCTCCGGCGCAAAGTTGGCTGTCGGTGCGGTGATGATCTTCGGCATGAAGCTCTGGGGTCGCGTGCCGTTCGGCGCGGTGATGACCGCGGCATTTGTCGGGGCAATGCTCTGCGCGAGCTTTGTGATGATCGTCTCCCGAAAGATTCACAGCATGGCGATGCTGCTGGTCGTCGGCATGATGATTGGCAACGTCTGTTCGGCGGCGACGGATTTCTTCGTCACCTTCGCCAAAGAAAGCGATATTGCGAACCTCACCAGCTGGTCGATGGGCAGCTTTTCTGCCGTGTCGTGGGGAAAGCTGCGCATCTGCCTGGCGGTGATTGCCGTCTGCCTGCTGCTGTGCCTGCTGCTGGCGAAGCCCATCGGCGCATATCAGTTTGGCGAACATTACGCGGCGAGCATGGGTGTGAACGTCCGCCGTTTCCGTGCGGCGCTGATCGGACTTTCCTGTCTGCTGGCCGCGTGCGTGACGGCGCTTGTCGGTCCGATTTCCTTTGTCGGCATTGCCGTGCCGTATATGACAAAAAAGCTGCTCGGCACAGCCAAACCGATGGCTGTTTTGCCCGGCTGTTTCCTGCTGGGCGGCGTATTCTGTATGGCATGCGACTGGATCGCCCGAACGGCGTTTTCGCCAACGGAGCTGGCCATCAGCACGGTAACGGCGTTTTTCGGCGCGCCGGTCGTTATCGTGATGGCACTCAAGCGGGGAGGCGGACACCGGTGAAACCGACTTTGGAGCTGGACAACCTTTCGGTCGGTTACGGCAGACGTGTATTGTTGAAAGACCTCTGCGCGTCGATTCTGCCGGGGCAGATTTTGACGCTCATCGGTCCAAACGGCGCGGGCAAATCGACCATTCTCAAGACGATTTCGCATCACCTCGCGTGTATGGGCGGCGTGGTGCGCATCGGCGGCGAAAATATCGAGCGGATGGACAGCTGCGAGCTGGCAAAGCGGCTTTCCGTCGTGCTGACCGAGCGCGTCCGTCCGGAACTGATGACCTGTTACGACGTGGCGGCTTCCGGGCGTTATCCCTATACCGGCCGTTTCGGGATGCTGACTGCGCTGGACAGAGACGTGATTGCGCAGAGTCTCGCATTGGTGCGTGCCGAAGAACTGGCGGACAAGCCGTTCGCCCGCGTCAGCGACGGTCAGCGTCAGCGGGTGATGATTGCCCGTGCGCTCTGCCAGCAGCCGCGCGTGCTGGTGCTCGACGAGCCGACCTCCTTTCTGGATATTCGATATAAAATCGAATTGTCCGCCATTCTGCTTCATCTCGCACGGGAGCAGGGCGTGACCATCGTGATGAGCCTGCACGAAATTGACCTCGCGGCACGGGTATCCGACCTCGTGATGGGCATCGGCACGCACGGCGTGGAGATGTTCGGCGCGCCCGAAGCAGTCTTTACGGAAGAAAACATCACGCAGCTGTACGGCATTTCGTCTGGTGTTTATGACGCGCTTTCCGGATCAATGGAGCTTCCCCGTGCGGAAGGTGCGCCATACGCGTTTGTCCTCGGCGGCATGGGGAAGGCGACAACCGTCTACCGCCGCCTGACGCGGGAAGGAACACCGTTTGCAACGGGTATTCTGGCGGAAAACGATATGGATATCCCTGCCGCACGCCATCTGGCTGCCCGCATACTGACGACAGCGCCGTTCGCGCCGCCGAGTGAAGCCGTGTTGACGGAAGCCCGGCAAATGCTGCTGAATTGCGGCGCGCTGCTTATTCCCGATGGATTGGAAGCCCATGCATGGGACGATGAACTGATTTGTTTTGCTCAAGAACATTGTGTGGAGGTGCGCCATGCTTGATATCATCAGCGTCGGTCCGGGTGAGGCCGTTCTGCTCACCGACGACGCGAAGCAGGCGATTGATCGTGCGGATGCGGTCTGGTGCGCGGCACGCCATGCCGTGCTCGTGCCGCCCGAAAAGGCAAGGCCGCTTTCGCCGCTGGAAGGTGCAATTGAACAGATGCGTCTATCCAGCGACGCAGGACAGAGTGCCGCCGTGCTGGTTTCCGGCGACGCGGGACTGTACAGCCTGCTGGAAATGCTCAAACGGAAAATCGGCGGCGAATATCTGCGTGTGCATCCGGGCGTCAGCGCCTTGCAGCTCTTTGCCGCGCGGCTGGGCGTTTCGTGGCAGGACGCGAAAATCCTCTCCGCGCATGGCCGAGCACTTTCGGAAAGCGCGCTGTGCCACGCCGTGCGGACGCATCGGCAGACGTTTTGCTTTCTCGACGCGGCGCACAATCCTGCGTGGGTGCGGGAGAGCCTGAACCTCGGCGGGCTGGAAAATGTGCGGCTGTTTGTCGGCGAACGGCTCTCCTATCCCGACGAGCGGACGGAGGCCTATGACCCGGATGCGACGTATGACCCGCTCTGCATGGCTTATATCGAAAACGACGCGCCGGAGAGCGGCCTGCCGCCTGTTGGTCTGTCGGATGAGGCGTTCATTCGCGGCAAAACCCCGATGACTAAGCGGGATGTGCGTGCGCTCGTCGTGTCGGCGCTGCATTTGAAACCGAACGGCGTCGTTTGGGATATTGGCGCGGGGACGGGCAGCGTCAGCGTCGAATGCGCGCGTCAGTGCCCGCTGGGCGAGGTTTATGCCGTTGAAATGAAGGACGAAGCGCTCGACCTCATCCGCCGGAACGCCGAAAGATTTCACGCGCTCAACCTGCGCGTCGTTCCCGGCCGAGCGCTGGAGGTGCTGTCGGCTCTGCCCGCGCCGGACGCGGTTTTCCTCGGCGGGACGACCGGCGAGGCAGAAGCTATCGTGGAGCTTTTGCGCGGACTTCAACGCCCGATTCGGCTGGTCGCAACCGCCGTCACGATGGAAAGTGCGCAGGCGCTTCTGCGCCTGATGCGGCCGATGGTGGATTTTGAGGCGCGGCAGGTCGCCGTTTCTGCGCTCGAATCGGTCGGGCACTATACGATGTTCAAAGCGGAAAACCCGGTTTTCATTTTCAGCGCTAACGTCACTTAAAAACAGCGCGAAGCGAAACGGGAGGTTCCGAGCAGGGTTTGGGGCGGCGCCCCAAAAAAGGAGTTCCTATGATTTATTTTATCGGCGCGGGGCCGGGCGCAACCGACCTCATCACCGTGCGCGGCATGCGCCTGCTGCAAAAGGCGGACGTGGTGATCTACGCGGGTTCGCTCGTCAACCCCGAGCTTCTGGATGATTGCAGACCCGAAACGACCCTTTATAACAGCGCGTCCATGACGCTGGAGCAGACCGTCGCGGCGATGCGGGATGCGCCCGAGGGGGCAACCGTCGTGCGGCTGCACACGGGTGACCCGTGCCTGTACGGTGCGATTGCCGAGCAGATGCGCGAATTAGATAAACTTGGGTTGGCCTATGAGGTCGTGCCCGGCGTCAGCTCGTTCTGCGGCGCGGCGGCGGCCATCCCGGCGGAGTACACCCCCGCCGAGGTCAGCCAGACGCTCATCATCACGCGCATGGCGGGCAGAACGCCCGTGCCCGAGCAGGAGAACCTGCGCGCGCTGGCGTCGCATCGGGCGAGCATGACGCTGTTCCTGAGCGTCTCGATGCTCAAGGACGCATGCGCCGAATTGACGGCGGGCGGCTACCCGGAAGATACGCCCGTCGCCGTCGTCTACAAAGCGACGTGGCCGGAGCAGGAGGTCGTGCGCGGCACGCTCGCGGATATCGCGGAAAAGGCGGCGCACATCAAAAAGACCGCGCTGATTCTCGTCGGCGATTTTCTGCGGGAGAGCGACAAGCGCTCCAAGCTCTACGATCCGGCGTTCGCCCACGCCTGTCGGGAGGCCGAAACGCCATGAACATCCGCGCCATTGCTTTTACTGAAAAGGGGCAGGGCTGGCAGGAAAAGCTCGGCTTCCCCGTGACGCGCGGCGTGCCTGTGATGCAGTGGGCGCGGGAGGCGTTTGCCGATGCGGACGCGCTGCTGTTCATCGGCGCATGCGGCATTGCGGTGCGTGCGATTGCGCCGCTCTGCCGGGATAAGGCGGCCGACCCCGCCGTGCTTGTCATGGATGAAATGGGAAGGCACATCATCCCCATCCTATCCGGGCACATCGGCGGCGCAAACGACCTCGCGCTGCTGCTGGCGGAACGGACGGGCGCGGAGTCCGTGCTGACGACTGCGACGGATGTGCGCGGTGTTCCGGCCATCGACAGTTGGGCGATGAAAAACGACTGCGCGATTGAAAACAAGGCGGCGATTCAGGCGGTTTCCGCTGCCGCGCTGGCGGGAAAATCGGTCGGCGTGGCGATTACGGAACGGGAGATCCGCCCGCCGTTTCCCGTGACGCTCTTTTTAAGGCCGCGGACGCTGACACTGGGCGTGGGCTGCAAGCGCGGCACGGACGCGGCACATCTGGAGGACTGCTTCCGTGCGTTTCTGCATGAAAACGGCGTGTCGCCGCTGTCCGTCCGGGCGGTTGCGACGATTGACGTGAAAAAGGACGAGGCGGCGATTCTCGCGCTCTGCGAAAAATACCGCTTTCCGCTGCAAACGTATTCGGCGGCGGAGCTGAACGCCGTACCGGGTGTGTTTGCCCATTCGGATTTTGTAATGAAAACGGTGGGCTGCGGCTGCGTGTGCGAGCGTGCGGCGGTGATGACCGGCGGGCGGCTGCTCGTGGGCAAAACGGCGATGCAGGGCGTGACGCTCGCGCTGGCCGGGGAGGAAAACGTATGATTCAGGTTGTTGGCATCGGGCCGGGGAGACGCGAGGGGCGCACGATTGCGGCGGACGACGCATTGCGCCGTGCGGAGGTGATCGTGGGCTACACGACGTATGTCGAGCTGGTTCGGGACGAGTTTGCCGAAAAGCGGTTTGTGACGACGGGCATGCGCGGCGAAAAGGAACGGTGTGTACAGGCTCTTTTGCTTTCGCGGGAAGGCAGGCGCGTGGCGCTGATCTGCTCGGGCGACGCGCAGGTTTACGGCATGGCGTCGCTCCTGCTGGGCATGGCGGAAGAGGACGACGAGATCGAGGTTGTGCCGGGGGTGACGGCGGCGCTCAGCGCGGCGGCGGTGCTCGGCTCGCCCCTCTGCGGGGATTTTGCCGTCGTCAGCCTCTCCGATCAACTGACTCCGTGGGCGAC
The DNA here is from genome assembly GCA_900548125.1 of uncultured Eubacteriales bacterium. Taxonomy (GTDB): domain Bacteria; phylum Bacillota; class Clostridia; order Christensenellales; family Aristaeellaceae; genus Ventricola. Next base: position 9,508 of record URJN01000011.1, on the reverse strand, counting down.
GATTGAACGGCGGCTTCGCGCGGCGGCGGCGGGTGGCTTTCCGATTGCGCTGTATAACCCGTGCAGTCGCCACAGGCCGGATCACCTCGCCCGCGCCTGCGCGATTCTGATGGAGACGCTGCCCGCTTCGACCGTCTGCGGCTATGTGCAGAACATCGGGCGCGACGGGCAGAAGAGCCGTGTGCTGACGCTGGGCGAACTGGTGCATGAGCCGCTGGATATGTTCACGACGGTGCTCATCGGTAACGCGGAAACACAGGAGCGCTTTGGGCGGATGCTCACGCCGCGGGGGTATCGCCTGTGAAGGCGCTTCGCGAGGGCTTCACGACGGGGAGCTGCGCGGCGGCGGCAGCGCTGGCGAGCTGTCTCTGGCAGAGGGACGGCGCATGCCCCGAGCGCGTAGGGATCGTCGTTCCGGCGGGCAAAACGTTTGCGCCGGAGATCATCGCGCACGGCGGCTATGTCTGCGGGGTCATCAAGGACGGCGGCGACGACCCGGATATCACCACCGGGAGTGAGGTCCGCGCACGCGTTCGGCTGATGGAGAGCGACGGCGGCATCCGCTTTCTGGCGGGCGACGGCGTGGGGACGATCACCCTGCCGGGCATGAAGCTGCCCGTCGGCGAGGCGGCGATCAACCCCGTGCCGCGGCGGATGATCGAGCAGGCGGTTCGGCAGGTTTTCCCCGTGCGCGCGGCGGAGGTGACAGTCAGCATCCCCGGCGGCGAGGAACTGGCGAAAAGGACGTTCAACCCCCGGCTGGGCGTGGTCGGAGGGCTGTCCGTGCTGGGGACGACGGGCGTTGTGCGCCCGATGAGCGAGGAAGCACTGAAGGAGACGATCCGGCTGGAATTATCCGTCCGCAAAAGTCAGGGCGCGGAAGAAATCGGGCTGGTTTTCGGCAGTCAGGGCGAGCACGCGGCCAACGCGCTCTTTCCCTGCATGCAGACGGTGCAGATGAGCAACTTTGTCGGCTTTGCGCTGGATTGCGCGGCGGAATTGGGCTTTGCGCACGCCACGCTGCTGGGGCAGCCGGGGAAGCTGGTCAAGGTTTCCGGCGGCAGCATGCAGACGCACAGCCAATACGGCGACGGACGGCGCGAAACGCTGATCGCGCATCTGGCGCTGATGGGTGCGCCGGTTGAGCTGCTGGAATTCGTGCATCAGAGTGTGACGCTCGACGGATGCATCTCCCCGATTTACGACGCGGGGTTTGACGCGGTTTGGACGCATCTGGCCGACGCGGCGGCGGCTTATGCGGCAGCACGCATTCACGGGGAAATGCGCGTGGACGCGGTGATGCTGGATGCGAAGGGGCAGATTTTGGGAAGGAGTACAAGCCTATGAAACCAATGGAGATCGAGCAGGCGAGCATGGCGATCATCGAGCGCGAGTTGCAGGTGGCGCTTGACCCGGAGATCAAGCCCATTGTCAAGCGTGTGATTCACGCGACGGCGGATTTTTCCTTTGCGGAATCGATGGTCTTCACGCCGGGGGTTGTCCCCTATGCGCGGGAACTGCTGGCGCACGGCGCAATGATCGTCACCGACACGCAGATGGCGCTTTCCGGCATCAGCAAACCGGCGCTCAAGAAGCTGGGCTGTCAGGCGGTCTGCTTCATGGCGGATGAAGATATCGCGCGGGAGGCGAAGGCGCGGGAGACGACGCGGGCGCGTGTTTCGATGGAGCACGCGCTGGCCATTCCCGGCTCGAAGCTGCTGGTCTGCGGCAATGCGCCGACGTTTTTGGAGCCGCTGGAAAACCACGCGGATTTGAAGAATACGGTCGTCATCGGCGTGCCGGTCGGCTTTGTGCATGTGGTGGAGGCGAAGGAGATGCTGCTTAAAACTGGCCTGCCTTGCATTGTGGCGCGCGGGCGGCGCGGCGGCAGCAACGTGGCGGCGGCAATCGTCAACGCGCTGCTCTACGGCATGGAGGGCGTTCGGGCATGAGAATCCTGTTGGCGGGCACGAGCAGCGGCTGCGGCAAGACGACGGCGAGCCTTTTGCTGATGGCGGCACTCAGGGAGCGCGGGCTGGACGTCGCGCCCTGCAAGGTCGGGCCGGATTACATCGACACGGGCTTTCACGAGCTGGTCTGCGGCAGGCCGAGCCACAACCTCGACAGCTTTTTGATCGAGCCGAGGGATCTGCCGACACTGCTCAGCCGCCCGGCGGATATCACGGTCATCGAGGGCGTGATGGGCTATTACGACGGCATGGATGCGACGAGCTGCCGCCAATCCACATGGGAGATGGCGCGGCTGACGCGGACGCCCGTGCTGCTGGTGGTGGACGCTTCCGGTTCGGCGGCAAGCGCGGCGGCGACGGTCAAGGGCTTTATGACGCTCCGGGAAGACAGCGGCATTGCGGGCGTGCTGGTCAACCGGGTTTCCGGCACGCATCACTACGAATTGGTGCGCGACGCGGTGGCGCATTACACCGGCCTGCCGTGCGTGGGCTACATCGAAAAGCATGTGAATCTGGCGCTCAAGAGCCGCCATCTGGGGCTTGTGCCCGCCGAGGAGGTCGAGGACGCGCTGCCCCGGATTCAGGAGGCGGCGCGGCAGGTCGCGGACACGCTTGATCTTCCGATGATTCTGGAATTGGCAAGGCGTGCGCCGGTTCTGCCCGTCGCGCCGAGGAAATATCCCCGGATGGACGGCTTTCGCATGGGGCTTGCGCGGGATAAGGCGTTCAGCTTTTACTACCGCGCCAATCTCGATGCGCTGGAAGGGGCGGGCGTGGAGCTTGTGCCGTTTTCCCCGCTTGAGGACGGCGAACTGCCGAAGGGGCTGGACGGGCTGTATCTGGGCGGCGGATTTCCGGAGGTATTCAAGGTGCGGCTGTCGGCCAATATGTCCATGCGCCAAAGCATCCGCACGGCACTGGAAAGCGGCCTGCCCTGCTATGCGGAGTGCGGCGGCATGATGTATTTATCCGAAAGCATCGACAGCGCGGAGATGGTCGGCTTTCTGCCGCAGGTTTGCCGCATGACGGATAGATTGCAGCGCTTCGGCTATGTGCTCGTCGCGGATTTGAAGACGGGAAGGACGTATCCCGCCCATGAGTTTCACCATGCGGCGACGGAAGCGGCAGGCGAAGCGGCGTATGATTTTGAAATCCGCAAGGCGAGCCGACCGGAATTGTGCTGGCCGGGCGGGATGCACAAGGGGAACACGACGGCAGGGTTTGCGCATCTGCATTTTCTGTCGCACCCCGAATGGATGGAGAGGCTGTGGCGATGAAAACGATCATCTTCGGCGGCACGACCGAAGGCCGCGAGCAGGCCGCGCTGGCACTTGCACGCGGGGAAAGCGTACTGGTCAGCGTGACGAGCGAATACGCACGGCAGTTTCTGCCGGAAGGCGCAGCTTGTCACATCGGCGCGCTGGATGAAGCGGCCATGAAGGCGTGGATCGCGGCGGAAAGGCCGGAGCGCGTCATCGACGCGACGCATCCCTTCGCCGTCCGTGCGACACAGACCATCCGCGCCTGCGCCGACGCGCTGCATATCCCCTATGTGCGCATCGAGCGTGCGGCGGACAGGCGCGAGGATTGGCGCGACGCGGTGACGTGGGCAGGCAATTCTGAGGAGGCGGCGGCACTGGCCGCGCTCTGCGCGGGAAACATCCTGCTGACGACGGGAAGCCACACCCTGAGCGTCTATGCCAAGGTCATTGAGCCAGAAAGGCTGTTCGTCCGCGTCCTGCCGACGCATCAGGCACTCGATCTCTGCGCGGCGGCGGGCATGGTGCAGAGCCACGTCATCGCGATGCAGGGGCCGTTTTCGCGGGATTTCAACGCGGCGCTCTACGATCAGCTCCGCATCCGCACGATGGTGTCAAAGGATTCCGGGCAGCCGGGGGGCGTGGCGGATAAGGTTCTGCCTGCGCTGGAACGCGGGATCGACGTGGTGATGATTGAACGACCGAAGGAGGATAAACGATGAAAAAAGCGTTGGTCATTGTGAGTTTTGGCACGACGTATGAAAGGGCACGGCGGAGCATCGACGCGGTGGAGCGCGCACTGGCGCAGGCTGCGGAGGGCTATGACGTGTTCCGCGCGTATACGAGCAGCATCGTCCGCAAGGTGTTGAAATCGCGCGGCGAAATTGTGCCGTCGCTTGAGGAAACATTGGAAAAACTGTCGAACGAAAGCTATGACACGGTGTTTGTTCAGCCGACACACCTGCTCTGCGGCAACGAATACGACGAAAAAATCCGCGCATCGTATATGCGCTATGCGGGGCGATTCCTGCGTGGCGGCATCGGTAAACCGCTGATTGCGAATAACGATGACTTGCTTAAGCTGGCTGAGATTTTGGCGGCTCTCAAGCCTGATGATGCGGACGCGCTTCTGCTCATGGGGCACGGCACGACGCATTTCGCAAACATGGTCTATCCCGCGATGCAGACGGCACTTCGGCTGCAAGGCCATCCCAATGTCGTCGTCGGAACGGTCGAGGGCTGGCCGACGCTGGAAAACGCCATCGGCGAGCTGCGTGCGCTGGGCGCAAAGCACATCGAGCTGCGCCCGATGATGCTTGTCGCGGGCGACCACGCACAAAACGATATGGCGGGCGATGATGCGGATAGCTGGAAAAGCCATCTGACCGCCGCCGGATTCGACGTGCATTGCACGGTGGAAGGGCTGGGCGAGCTGGAAGATGTGCAGAGGCTGTATGTGGAGCATTTGAAGGCGGAACTGAAATCAAACAATAAGAAAAACCACGCACTTCCTGCATGATGAACGGGGAATGCGTGGTGAACTCCTTCCGTCACGACTTCGTCGTGCCGCCTCCCTCGATGAGGAAGGTTTTATTTATATATGACGTTATTTCGGCGTAAAAGGCTCCCTCTAAGAGGGAGCTGGCACGCGTTAGCGCGACTGAAGGAGTTAGTGCGTCCCCCAAACGACGGTCAAACCCTTTTCACGGAAGGCTGCCGCCATTTTCGCCATGCCGGGGCATGCGGTTTCCTCCGTGCGTCCGCCGCACAGACCGATATGGACGATCTCCACGCTCTCGCTGACAAAGCGCTCCAGCTTCTCCACGAAGCCCGCATCCTGCATCGGGTCGCCGTCCTTGACGCAGTGGGAACAGCGCATGAACGCCATCAGCCGAAGCTCCTCGCCTGCGTAACGCTCAAAGGACTTGCGGCGGTCGTAAAAGGCGTTCAAACAGGCACAGCCCGCGCAGACCGTATTGGAATTTTCGCAGGCGACGATTGCGATTCGTTTCATTTCGTATTCCTTTCTTTGAGCAGCCGCCCGTCCTCCATGTTCACAATCTCGTCACAGAATTGCTCGGCAAGCGCCGTGCTGTGCGTGATGAACAGATAGGCGGTCTGATGCTGCTGCTGATAGCGGCGCAGGAAGTCGATCATCTGCGCCTGCGTAATCACGTCCAGCATGCTGGTCGGCTCGTCGAGCAGGATCATCTCCGGCTCAAGCACGGTGACACGTGCCAGCGCAGCACGCTGCAATTCGCCGCCGGAAAGTTCGCCGGGATAGCGGGTAAGATGCTCGGCGTGCAGGCCGAACGGCTCGATAACGGAGAGAATCGCCCCGTCGTCAAACGGTTTGCCCATCAACTTGAAGGGTTCAACCAGGCTCTGTCGAAGCGTGAGCTGGGGATTGAACGAAACCTCCGGGTGCTGAAAGAGAATCTGAATCCTGCGGCGTGCCTGCCCTCGAATGGGATAGCTAAGCAGCTTGCCATGGAAAAACAGCTCGCCGGAATCGGGCTTGAGCAAGCCGACCATCATTTGTCCCAGCGTGGATTTGCCGCTGCCGCTCTGCCCAAGCAGACCGAGCGTTTTGCCCTTTTGCAGGGAAATCGACGCGCCGTCCACCGCGGTGAACCACGTCTTATCCGCGCTGCGGAAGTGCTTGGTCAGCGAAACAGCCTCCATGATGGCTTCACACATACTGCCAACACCTCACTTTGTGGCCGTCCACGTCCGCCATCGGCGGCATTTCGGCACATTTTTCGCTGCAATTCGGGCAGCGCATTCGATATTTGCAGCCGGTCACGCGCGTATCGTCGTGCGCGGGGGCATAGCCGGGGCGGAAATGCAGCCCGTTTTCCGGCATGGCGGCGAGCATATCGCGCGTATAGGGATGCAGCGGATGGGCGTACAGCTCGTCCGCGTCAGCGACCTCGATGAGATTCGCCGCATACATCACACCGATGCGATTGGCGACGTCACGCGCAAAGCTCAGGTCGTGCGTGACGCAGACCATCGTCTGCCCGTCCAGCTCGTTCAGCGTGTCAGCGACCAGACGGATGCGTGCTTCGTCCAGCCCTTTGGTCGGCTCGTCAAAGAGCAGAAGCTCCGCGTCGGCACTGATGCCCATCGCAATCAGCGCACGCTGGCGCATGCCGCCGCTCAGGGTGTAGGGGTACTGCCGCGCCAGTTCTTCTTCACGCCCCAGATGAAAGCGGCGCATCAGCTCCACCGCACGGGCAATCGCCCGTTTTTTATTCATGCCGCGATGCGCTATCAGCGGTTCGCCAACCTGAAATCCAACGGAAAGCAGCGGGTTCATGCCGTTGCCGCTTCCCTGCGGCACATAGGAGATTTGACCGCCGCGAACGCCATCCATCTGCTTGGGCGAAAGGGCGAACAGGCTTTGCCCGTGAAAGCACACGTCGCCGCTGACGACAGCACTTGCCGGAAGCAGGCGCAGCACGGAGAGCAAAAGGATGCTCTTGCCGCTTCCCGTTTCGCCGATGATGCAGAGTTTATCGCTGGGAAAGACAGAGAGGGAGACCTGTTCAACCGCCTGTACGGCACTGCCGTTGGCAAAGCGGACGGAAACGTTTTGAATATCCAAAATCGCATTTTCCACAGTAATCACTCCCTTCTCTGCCGGCCATAGTAGCCCACGAGCATGAAGCCCATCACCGCGACGCTGATGCAGATGATCGGCGGCAGATACCACCAGATCTGTTTGCGCAGAATGCTGTTGCGGAAGAAGGCAAAATGCAGGATGTTGCCCCAGCTCTTTTGACCGTATGTTCCCAGACCGAGAAAGCTCAATCCGGATTCCGTCGTCATCGCGCCGGAGACGGAAAGCGCCATGCGCGTGAGCAGGATATCCTTGAGGTTGGGCAAAATGTGGCGCACCATGATGACCGGCGCGGAAACGCCCATCGCCTTTTCAATCTTGATATAGGGCAGTTCGCAGATCTGCTTGACGCGCGTGCGCAGGATGCGTGCCGTGCCCGTCCATGCGGTGATGCTGATCGCCAGAATCAGGCTGAACATGCCGCTCTTGAGGTAGGCAATCAGCAGCATCGTCAGCGGCAGGGACGGAACTGCCATCGCAACGTCGATCACAGCGCAGATGGTTTTATCCGCCGTACCGCCGAAGTATCCGGCGATAAGTGCCAAAGCTGTGCCGATCAGCGAAACCAGCAGTGCGGAAAACACGCCGAGCAGCAGCGACACGCGTGTGCCGTAAACCATCTCGCTGAAAATATCCTGCCCCAAATCGTTCGTCCCCAGCAGATGCTCCGCGCTGGGCTTGAGATACGCCGTGCCCAGTTCAGAGGGGTCATACGGCGCGATGAAATCCGCGAAAATCGCAATCAGGCAGAACGCCAAAATGATGCACCAGCCTGCGATAGCGGCGGGGTTATGCTTTTTAAGCACGCTCTGCCGCCTCCTCCCGAATGCGCGGGTCGATCGCCGCGGCGACGATATCGCCCAGCAGGTTGCTGAGCACGACGCAGAGCGCCGAAAGCAGGAAGCAGAACTGCGCGGTCGCAAAGTCGCGGCAGGATACGGCGTTGTACATCATCTGTCCCATGCCCTTCCAGCCGAAGACGACCTCGACCACCATCGCGCCGGAGAGCAGCCCGCCCAGCTGCATGCACAGCGATGTGGAATACGGCACGAGCGCGTTTTTAAGCACATGGCGAAAGAGCACCTTGTTTTGACCGATGCCCTTGGCGCGTGCGGTGAGGATGTATTCCTCCTGCCGAATCTGGGAGACGGTGCTTTTCATCAGCATGAAATCACCCGACGTGCGGAACAGAATCAAAATGCACAGCGGCAGAATCATGTGCTGGACGATGCTCGCCGTCCGCGCCGCGCCGGAAAGACCGGGCGAAACCATGCCGTTGATCGGCACCCACTTGAGCTTGTAGGCGAACGCGATGAGCAGCAGCAGACTCAGGCAGTTTGAAGGAATGGTATTCAGAAACAGGAAAAACGGCGTGGCGATGCGGTCAAACAGACCGCCGGGGCGGATGCCCGCGTGAATGCCGAGCACCGCGCCGAGAATGCAGGAGATGATGAGCGTCGGAACGGAGAGCAGCAGCGTCCAATACGCGGCGGAACGGAAATTTTCGATGACGGGCTTCTGGTTGGTATAGGAAAGACCGAAATCCAGCGTCAGCACGCTTTTCATGTAGCGTGCGTACTGTGTCGGCAGATCGTCGTTCAGACCGAATTTCTCCGTGACCTGTTCCAGATAGGCAGGGTTGTTATCCAACAGGTAATAGTATTCCTCTTCGCCAATCAGAAAGATGATCGGGTCGCCCGGCATGGTATGCACCAGCGTGAAGCTGATGGTGATAATCAGCCAGACTTATCATTCAAAGAAGCAATCCCAATGTATGCGCAGCAGGCTGCAACTGGTATGACAACTGGTGTTATCAATTATTGGGAAGGTTCTCAGTTTGGTGCATTCGGTATGGGTACATCCGTATGTCTTGGTTACTCCAAAGCTTACACATACCTTGTACAGTGTCTGGATAAGGATATTTATCTGAAAGATACGAATGCAGGCTATGACAGCTCCAACTGGAAGACAGCCAAAGAACTGTACTATACAGATGGCAAGCTTGACACTTCAAAGAATTACACAGTTGACCTTGTAAGAATCTCCTTCCAGTCTGATGTTACAATGTACGGCGAAGAACAGGAGGACTTCGGATCCGACCATTATTGGAATGCAGTAAAGGTTGATGGTCAGTGGTTTTATGTGGATCCTTGTTACACAGATGTCTACACAGAAGTTATGAGCCGTGACCGTGTTGAGACAGACGGAGATATGAACCATGCATTCTTCCTGTTCAGTGATACAAGTGCAAGAAGTTTGTACAAGGGGAACTTCAAAGAACTGAAGAGTCTTTATGAGAATGTGGCAACAGATACTCATTATGAGAAAGCATGGATGTCCCGTGCGGCAAGTAATGTATACTCTGATGGAACGTATATGTACTATTTGTATGATTCTACAGACTTGTTCGAACGTGCAAAAAGCATGAACCAAAATTCAAGCTCAGGTTCAAGCAGTAGCAGCAGTACAAAATCAACAGAGTACAAGTTAGTTCGCCATAAGATTACAGATACAGACGGAAAAGACGGAGACAGTGACTATGAAGTATTGATTAACTTTACGGATACAGAAAAAGACGAAAAGAACAATTCCAAAAACGTTGTCACAGTTTTAAAAGATGGAAAGATGCAGAAGGATGAGACGCTTACAAAATT
>URJN01000010.1 GCA_900548125.1 uncultured Eubacteriales bacterium | reverse complement strand
AGAATTCCATCATAATTTATGTTTATTTAATTCATTTCCTTTCCGAATAAACGGAATAATTCCGCTAAGCGTCGGCGTAATCAGCGTGCAAAGTGCCGCCGTTTCTTCATCCGGTTCGTCCTGATCCGGTATCATCACCGTGCGCATGCCCGCGTCATATGCCGCCCGCACGCCGCTTGGCGCATCCTCAACGCCCAGTACATTCTCCGGCTTCAAGCCGAGCTTTTCCGCCGCCAGCAGGTAAACATCCGGCGACGGCTTGCCATGCGCAACCATTTCCGCGCAGGCAATCGCATCAAACTTTTCTTCCGCGCCCACCATCCGAAGATATTTGCGCGCCCTGCTCTCCGGTGTTGCCGTCGCCAGACCGATTCGCAGGTTCATCCTTCGCAGTTCAGTCAGCGTTTCCAGCATTTGCGGCTTCGGCTCCACGCCGTTTTCGTCGATATAGGCTTCCATCTGCTCACGCCGAAGCGCACGCACAGCGTGATAATCAAATTCTGCGCACACCTCGCGCCGGAGCAGCCGTTCCGCTTTTTCCGCCGCCATGGAGCGAATCATCAGCGCATGCCTATCCTCCATCGGGTAGCCCATCTGTCGCGCCGCCTCCACCCAGAAGCGGCGATAGAGCTTTTCCGTATCGAGCAGCGTTCCGTCCAAATCAAAAACAACGCCGCGAATCATACGCATTCCCCTTTCGTTTATCTGCCGACCACGTTCACGGGATTTCCCGACGCATAGGCGCGGACATTGTTCACCACGATATTCAGCAGTCTCTCTCTCGTTTGCAGCGGCGCCCATGCGACATGCGGCGTCAAAATAGCATTCGGCGCATGCAGCAGCGGATTATCTTCCTTCGGCGGTTCTTCACTCAGCACATCCGCCATATAGCAGGCGACCTTCCCTGCTTCAAGCGCATCCGCCATAGCGCGTTCATCAACCAGCGGCCCGCGCGCCGTATTGATGACGCGAACGCCCGTCTTCATCTTCGCAATCGCACGTTCGCCAATCATGCCTTTGTTTTCTTCCTTCAGCGGGCAGTGCAGCGAAATGACGTCGCTTTCCGAAATCAATTCGTCGAAGCTGACAAATCGAACATCCTCCCAGCCTTCCTTCGGATGCGGCACATGAACAAGAACCCGCATGCCGAGTGCCAGCGCAATTTTCGCGACGCTTTGACCGATATTGCCAAAGCCAATCAAGCCCATCGTCTTGCCCGCCGCTTCTTCCATTTTTGCGCTCAAAAAGCAAAAATCCTTGCTTCTCTGCCATGCGCCGTCATGTACCTGCGCGTCATACGCGGCAACATGATTCAGGCTTTCCAGCAGAAACGCCGCCGTGTGCTGTGCAACTGCCTGCGTCGAATAAGCCGGTGCATTCGTCACGACAATGCCGCGCCTTTTCGCTTCCTCGATATCTACAATATTAAACCCCGTCGCCGTCACGCCGACATAGCGGAGCGACGGACAGGCTTCCATGATTTCCCGCGTGATGACGACCTTATTGGTCAGTATGATTTCCGCGTCGCCGATTCTCTCAATCGCCTGCTCGGGCGTCGTCCGCTCGTAAACCGTCACGCTGCCAAGCTCATTCAGCGCATCGTAATTCAGTTCATCCGCGCAAAGGGTGTACGCATCCAAAACAACGATTTTTCTCTGTTCAGTCATCTTTCCCAACCGTCCTTTCTTTTCTGTTTCCATTATACGACAGCCATTCCAGCCTTTCAACCCTGCGCGAAGATTGACTTTTCTCCTGTTCCCTGTTATACTGTTTTCATCATATTTCGATCATGGATTCATATCCGCAAACGGAGGCATCCGATATGAAGCGTATTCTTCTTTTCCTCGCCGCAGCTCTGGCGACCGTCGCCGTAGCGCAGGCGGAATCCACTCTGGATTTTTCAACCCTTCAGCTCGATAACCCGCTGGCTACGCCCATCGCCGTCGATCCGATTGACAAGCCGACGCCGACTCCTGCGCCGACGCCGGATTATATGTATGACACCTACACCAGCAGCTCTATGGGCATTTCCTTCTCCATCCCGTATTCCTGGCTGCTCAACCCCAGCACCAATCAGGACACCACGCTCCAGTTCGTCGAGCCGAAGAGTGAAATGATGGAGCCGGACGGTTATCAGACCCGCCTGACGATTGAGCGTTTTTCTGCCGGTCTGAGCCAGACCGCCGCCGACGCCCGCACGCGGCTTGAGTCCGTGCTGACCGAGCTGGAAGGCATGTTCACCACCTTCAAAGCCAACGATATCGCGACGGCAAGCATCGGCGGCGCAAGCGGTTACTATTGCTACTACCGCGCCACCTATAACGACGGCACAAAGGAATACAGCATGCGCGGACGTGTTGCCGTCGTCGCTCACGATAAAGAGCTGATTCAGATTCGCCTGACAACGCCGAGTAACTGGTTCTCCTATTATAACCATGTATATCGTCAGCTTCGCGCCACGTTCAAGTTCACCTAATCTAACTCTTTCTTGATAGCTTCATAAGAAAAGCCCCTTTCTTTTTACGAAAGGAGCTTTTTCTTATCTTTATGCAGAATGATACAAAAAATCAATTCCGTAAACTGTGCTTTAGAGCCTTGCAGACTCATCCCGCCGTTTTGTCTGCATCATCAGCGAATCCGCAAACCGGCCTTCTCTTTTTCTTTATGTGTTCTGCACACGTATGCAGTCCCATCATGCCTACCGTCAGATACGCAGGCGCATAAATGAACAAGTACCGCGCTCTCGCCTCGAAAATCGTTTCAAACAGCGTAATCCCGATAAGCGCGAGCATCATCGCCGCCAGTGTACACTCGCTTTTGTGCTTTTCGCTCTCGTGATAGGCGGGCAGCGCAAGCACGCAGAGTGCCAGCACGCCCATCCATATGCTGTGGAGCATCACCGCAAATGCGCTGTGCCGGCTTCCGTCTGCCCAAATGATGCTGCGCAGAAGCGGAGAAATCACTCCGTCCTTTTCCTCTACGACCGACGCGGGATAAGCAAGTTCTTCCCACGCGAATGTACCATCCGCATAGTTCACAAGCGTTTTTTTCTTGAGGTGGTCAAAAAAAGTGCCGCTCTCGTGCATCTGCCGCAGTCTGTCTGCAATCGTTTCCAGCTGCATCTGCGTGCGTTCTGCTTTCCTCTCGATGCCGTAGGAAGACACCTTGTCCTCGTGCGAAACCGTGCCGTCCGTTTCCTGGTTGCAGCCCAGCATGACGTAATGCAGCACCCCGATATCCGCCTCGGGGTCGATTTCAAACGGCGACGCGCTGATTATCGCACGCTTCACAGGCACGACCAAGATCAGCAGCACCGCCGCCATTGCGCCAAAGCGTTTAAGCCACGCGGAAAACGCACCTTCCGAAAGCAGGCGTGCGGTTTCCACAATACCGACGGCAATCAGCATAATTACGCCCTGCGGCTTCATCCAGTAGCCCAACGCTGCCGCCGCACCGATGGCAGCCCAGCAAAGCACCCTGTTTTTCGCCGTCTGCTGACGTATGTAGAGTGCCAGCGTCAGCATCGGAAAGAGCAGCGCAAAACCGTCTGAATATGGAATCATCACCCACGGCGACAAGCTGACCAGCAGCACATATCCGGCAGCAACCGTCCATGAAAACCGCCGCGAATCCGTCATGCTCCTTGCTGTCCATTGTGTCAGCCAGCCCGTACAGGCGCTCACCGCGCACTGCGCCACAATCAGCACATACGTGCATCGTTCAATTCCCGCATCGCCGACGACGGCTCGAAACAGGCGCATCAAATCCGCATCCAACAGTGTCAACACAATATTGTTGGAGCAGCGCGAGAAATACATGTTATCGAGGAAAGAAGGCTCCGAATATGCCGCGATAGCATAGGCGTTTTCAATCACCTTGCCCGCATCCCACGGCGGCATAAAGTATGTAAAAAAGCTCACACTCGCCTGCGCGGCAAAGACCAGCAGCCAGAAAACAGGCTCTATCCTCCGCGCCCGTCCGACGCGCATGCCTCTGCCGAAGCCTTCCGATACGGCATAAACGGCAAAAAGCACTGCCAGACCGATAATCATCATGCTCCATTGTGGCAGTACAAAATTCACTTTGCCGCTGAACGCAGTCGTTTCAAACGCAAAGAGAATCAGCAGAAGCACGCATGCCGCCATTGCGCAAAACACCGCCGTTATCGCTCGGTTGATCTGTTTCATGCCGAAAAAAATCTCCTTCTGATTCATGCTTTTCGCTTGAAGCACATATAGTTTAACATCGCAAAAGCAGGCTGAACCCGCGCGTCCTCCAAGGTCCGCAACACCTCGGCGTTTGCCTCGCGGTCGATTATGCACCGTTTCGCATGTGTCAAAAAAGCCGACCCGAAGGCCGGCTCAGAAATCCAATTTACTTGCGGCGCATATATGCCGGAATGCCATCCATGAAGGAACGCGGCGTGCTGCGATCCTCCTTCTGCTCCTGAGCAGGCACATTCTGGTTAGGTACGGGCATATCGGGCATAGTCGCGTAGGGGGACACGCGCTGTCCGGATACGCCTTCATTGACGAACGCCGGTACTTCCGGTTCGCCAGCCATCGTGCCCTGCTGCGGCGCGGCATAGCCTGCCGTCACCGGCTGATAGGTCGGGTCATAGCGGTAGTTTCCGCGCGGCATACCGCCCTGCATACCCTGCGGCTGATAGCTCGGCGTGTAGCTCTGCGGCACATACGGTGCCTGCGACGGAAGTGTCGCCGGACGCTCGATGCTGCTCGCACGCGGCGGGAACGGCACTTTCTCAAAGCCGGTCGCAATCACCGTGATATGCACCTCATCCTCCAGCGCATCGTCGATGCTTGCGCCGAAGATGATGTTCGCCTCGCTGTCCGCGGCGGCGGTAATCATTTCGACCGCATCGTTGATATCCACGATGCTGCAATTGGAGTTGCAGGTCACGTTAATCAGCACAGCGCGCGCACCGTCAATGCTGGTTTCGAGCATCGGAGAAGAAATTGCGTTCTGCGCGGCATCCGCCATCGCCTTTTCGCCCTTGCCGACGCCGATACCCAGATGCGCCATGCCGCCGGATTCCATAACCGCCTTGACATCCGCAAAGTCCAGGTTGATGATACCCGTCTGGCTGATGAGGTCGGAAATGCCCTGAATGCCCTGACGAAGCACGTCATCTGCAAAGTTGAACGCGCCTTTGAAGCTCGTTCCCTTCGGGCAGACCTGAAGCAGACGCTCGTTCGGAATCACGACCAGCGTATCCACGCGCTGCTTCAGCTCGTCAATGCCGGATTCAGCCTTGCGCATGCGCGTCTTGCCTTCAAACGCAAACGGCTTGGTCACGACAGCAATGGTCAGAATGCCCATATCGCGCGCGATTTCCGCAACAACGGGAGCCGCGCCCGTACCGGTGCCGCCGCCCATGCCCGCGGTTACAAAGACCAGATCCGCGCCCTTGAGCGCGCTGGCAATCTCCTCGCGGCTTTCCTCTGCGGCCTTCTTGCCGATTTCCGGCGTCGCGCCCGCGCCCAAGCCCTTCGTCAACTTTTCGCCAATCTGAATCATGGTCGCCGCGCGGCTCGTCCGCAGGGCCTGAACGTCGGTATTGACAGCAATAAAGTCAACGCCGGTCACGCCGCAGTCAACCATGCGGTTCAGCGCGTTTCCGCCGCCGCCGCCGCAGCCGACGACCTTGATGGAAGCTGCCGGACGTTCGTCCATTTCAATTTCAAACACAGGAAATCCCCCTTTTGTTTCGCTTTCAATAAAAAACCGGTTTATTTCTTACGGAAGACCCGCTTAATGGTATTGTATACCAATTCGAGCAATCCGCTGCCGCTGGCGTAAATCTGCGCGGGCTTGAGCTTGACCGTTTTTGCCGCCGCCTCGCGGACGTTGCGGGAGAGCTTTCCCGCCGCGTACACCCTTGCGCCTGCCATCGGCATCAGTCCGCCGCCTGTAAAATAAACGTTTGACCAGTTGCCCAGCCGGATACCGCTCTTTTTGATGGCGTCGTCAATCATTTCGAGCATTTCATCCACGCGCGCGTCGATAATCATGCTCACCTGCTCGCCGGAAAAGCTCTCCATCTGCCCGTTCTCGCCCTGAACCTCAATCTGCGTGTTCTTCGGCGCATTGAACGTGTAAGCCCGCTTAATCTTTTCGCACATGTCAAAGGGCTTTTCCAGTCCGTAGGTCAAATCCAGCGTGATATGCGCGCCGCCGACCGGCAGAACCTTCTGCCAGATGAGCGCATCGCCCTCGACCGCCATCACCTCCGTGGACAGGTAACCCACATCCACAAGGATTGCCGTATGGTCGCGCTCCTCAAACGGAATCATCTGCATCGCCTCTCCCACCGAGGTGGAGAAGAAGCCGCGCACTTCTATGCCCAGTTCCTTGAGCCGCTCCGTTACATCATTGATGAAGAACTGATCTGCCAGAACGAAGCCAATCATGCCTTCCAGCGTCGAGCCTTTCTGATCGACCGGCTCAAGCGTTTTCTGCCCGCCGTCCACCTTGAACCATGCCGGAGAACGGTGAATAATGACACCCGTCGGGCGGTCGAGCATTTCGGTCGCCTGTCTTTGCAGTTTTTCGACGTCCGCGCTGGTAACCTTGGGGTCTGCTCCCTGAAGCGCAACGCTCGATTCGATTACATATACCCGAACGAACTCGCCCGGTACGCCCACGTAAACCTCTTTGATATGGGTTCCGACTTTGTTTTCAGCTGCTTCAACCGCGCTGGCAATCGCATCGGAAACCTCCGAGGGGGCATTCCACTCGCCGTTCATGAAGCCGTCATACTGCGCCATGCCCGCCGATGTAATCGTCACCTTCTGATACGCGCTCTCCTCCGCAAGCAATACCAGCACTTTGGATGTGCCAAAGTCCAGAACCGCCGTCGCTTTTTTCATCATACGATCTCATGCTCCTGTCTGCCCGCATGTAAATTCGCCCAAAAGGGCGCAAGATATCATCTGATTTGCTATTATTATGCGAGTTTATTGTAACCGATTATGCCCGTTCTTTCAACCCACTTGAGCAAATTTTGTTCCATTTCCGTCCAAATTTTCAATTTTGGGGTGTTCCGGAGGGGGCTGCCGTAGGTGTTGCAGTCGGTACGGGGGTAATTGTTGGAAGCGTATCGGGGATGTAATGCGCCTCTCTGCCGCTGGAAACGTCAATCTTCGCGCCCCGCACCGTACCCAGCGGCTCGCGCACAGCCAGCACCTCGCGCGCAATCAACAGCTTGGTCTGAAGGCTTCCGTCATCGCCCAGAACAATCTTTGCCCCGTCTGTCGTCATCAGATACAGATTGTCCAGATTCTTGACGTCCAGCTGCGATATCCTGCCCAGCATTCCAACGCTGTCCAGCATGGTCAGCACACACCTCATGCTTTCAAGCTGCCCGTTGTCGCGCACGGGCAGCTTATCGCCAATGACAACCCGTGTATTGTCGTCCATCGAAAACCCGCTGATTTTAGGACCCGCGACGGTATCCGGAAACACGCTCCCCGCGCATTCAAGCACCATCCCCTCCGCATCCAGCACATAATACAGACCCAGCGCATTGACCACGCCCATGCCCAGTCGCTCATTGATTCTGAGCGTCAACGTGCCTCGATAATCGAATTCATGTCCGATATACTCGATATATCGGTTCTTCTCCAGTCTTTTTTTCAGTTCTGTATCACTCAGGGAAAGCAGATTATCGCCAATCTGAACGCCGCTCTGCGTAATGACCTCTTCCTTGAGCAGATTGCGGTTGCCCACGACCAGAATGTTCCGAACTTTGAACACCTGGCTGCTCGCCAGAACAAACAGTACCGCCAGCACCGCGACGACCAGCACGGCCATCGCCATGACCTGCGACGCCGCTTTTTTGCGCTTTTTGTATCTCATGCTTTTCCTCCCGACTTCTGAATTTGCGCGCCGTTTTCTCTCGATATGTTCAGCAAAATTCCGACTGCCGCCATAATCATGCTGACCGATGTGCCGCCTGCGCTGAAAAACGGGAGCGGCAGACCGGTCGTCGGCAGGATGCCCGTCACAACGCCCATGTTGATAAACGCCTGAAGCCCAATCATGGACGTGATGCCCGCGCCGAGCAGACAGCCAAACCTGTCGCGGCAATTCAGCGAAATACGAAGCCCTGCAAAGACAAATAGCACGAACAACGCAATCACCGTCAGGCAGCCCATCAGTCCAAAGTCCTCGCCGACAATAGCAAAGATAAAATCGGATTCAGGATACGGCAGATAGGCAAACTTCTGTCTGCCCTGTCCCAGCCCCATGCCAAACAGTCCGCCGGAGCCCAGCGCAATAAGCGACTGTGAGAGCTGATAACCCTCGTCACTCATCTTGGCAAACGGATCGCGGAAGGAAAGCAGCCTTTCCCGTCGATACGGCGCACTCCATGCGTAAAACGCGCCCAGACAAAATCCGCTGACACCCAGCAGTGCCATATGCCGCTTTTTCAACCCCGCCGCAAAGAGCATCACCAACGCACAAATCAGAATACTGCCGCCCGTCGAAAGGTTGGGCTGCTCCAGAATCAGCAGGAACATCACCCCGGGAATCAACAGCAGCGGCGCGACGCCCGCAAACAGGCTTCCCAGTGCTTCGCTCCTTCTATCCAGCGCACCTGCCATGAAAATGACCATCGCATATTTGGCGAACTCGGAGGGCTGCATACTCAGCCCGCCGATATTCAGCCATCGCCTTGAACCGTTGATGCTCACGCCGATGCCCGGAATGATGACCAGAATCAGCAAAAGCGCGCTGATTGCCAATAAAAGCAGCGTCACCTTGGGACGCCTGAAAAAGCGATACGGCACGCGCGAGAGAACCACGCACGCCGCAGCGCCGAGCGCCACGCCAATGAGCTGCTTCTTGACCGCCGCGAGCGCATCGCCCGTCGCGGATTTCTGATAATAGGTGGCACTGAACAGCGTAATCAGCCCCATGATGAGCAGGAGAGCCATCAGCATAACCACCGTCTTGTCGCAGGTCCGTTTAGCTCGTTTAATCATGGCGACGCTCCCTTCCGGCCGGACGCTTCCTGTCCTCAGCGTCTTTTGCAGCCGGTCAAAAGCTCTCTTTATACAAGTGCCATGACCTTTTCCTTGAATATCTTCCCGCGGTTCTCATAGTCGGTAAACATGTCAAAGCTCGCGCATGCCGGAGAGAGCAGCACGTTTCCGCCCTCTTTCGCCAGTTCGGCGCAGGTCTTGAGGCAAAGGTCAAAGTCATATCCCGTCATCGTATACGCCTTATAACCCACGCGGTCGAGCGCATCCTTGATTTGGTTCGCCGTGTCGCCGATAAGTACGCAATGCTCGATGAGCGGTGCCTCAACAATGCTCTTGGCAAGGGGATCAAAGGAGACCTTCTTGTCGCTTCCGCCGAGAATCAGCACCGTCGGCTTCTTCATCGTCGCAATCGCCTTCTGCGTGGAATCGACGTTCGTTCCCTTGGAATCGTTAATCCATGTCACGCCGTGCAGCTCGCGGACGGTTTCAATGCGATGCTCAACGCCCTTGAATGTCTTCAGCACCTCGCGCATCGTTTCGCAGGGCACGCCCATCACACCGGCAATTACAACAGCCGCCAACGCATTTTCGAGGTTATGCGGACCCGGAATATACACTTCGTCGCAGCGGCAGACCGCCTGCTCACCTTCGCCGAGTTTGAGAATAATATATCCTTCGGACACATACGCGCCGTAAGACACCTTCTCCTTGCGGGAGAACCATGCCACCTGCGCCTTTAATCCCTTCGCCATCTCGCGGCAGGTCGCGTCGTCGTAGTTGAACACCGCCACATCATGCGCCGTCTGTCTCTGGAAAATACGACGCTTCATCGCGATATAGACTTCCATCGAGCCGTGGCGGACGATGTGATCCTCCGTGATGTTCAGCACCGCGCCGACATGCGGGTGGAACTGGCTGATGCCCTCGCACTGATAGCTGCTCACTTCCGCGACAGTCACATCGTCCTCTTTGGAGATACCCGCCGTCGCGGTGATGGGATAGCCGATGTTGCCGACAACATGCGTTGTGCGCCCCGTCGCGCGGAACAGCTCGCCAACCAGCGTCGTCGTGGTCGTTTTGCCGTTCGTTCCCGTGATAGCGACCAACGCGCCGCTGCTCATCCTTGCACCCAGCTCCAGCTCGCCCATGACCTCAACGCCCTGAGCGATCGCGTTTTGCACAAAAGGCTTCGCCCATGCAATGCCCGGGCTGATGACCATAATATCCTGACCTGCCGTCAAACCGTCTGCCGGCTGACCCAGCGCAAAGGTGCATGCCGGTACGCGCAGTTCATCCAACTCGCTGCCAAACTCACTCTCCGCCTTTGTATCGGAAATCGTCACCAGCGCGCCCTTGCTCAGGAGCAGCTTTGCCGCTGCGATGCCGCTGCGCGCCATGCCGCAGACTAGCACGCGCTTGCCTTTCACGTCCATACTCATGGCTTTTCGCCTCCGTCTTTTCTTTCAAAACCCGCCGATTTTACAGCACGCCCAGCAGCGTGATGACACACAGGATGGCGGTCGTCACCATATACATGGTCACAATCTTCGTTTCATGGATACCGCAAAGCTCAAAGTGATGATGAATCGGAGCCATCTTGAAGATGCGCTTGCCGTGCGTTTTCTTGAAATAGGTGATTTGAATGATGTCAGAAAGACTGCTCATCAGCATCCAGAACGCAATCAGCACCAGAATCAGCGGCTGACGCAGCAGCATGGCAGCGGCTACCACCGCGCCGCCGATGAACATGGAGCCGGTATCGCCCATGAACATCTGCGCCGGATAAGCGTTGCGGGAGAGGAACGCCATGCACGCGCCGCACATCGCCGCGCAGCCCACGCCCAGGCTTCCAAGAGAAGCTGCGCCGCAAAGCACGGCGAGGGTCGCAAAATCGACCATCGACACGCTCGTCAGCAGCCCGTCCAGACCGTCGAGCAGGTTGGCGCTGTTGGTGGTTCCGACGATGATGAACATCATGACCGGAATATACCAAATCCCCAAATCCCACTCCACGCGCAGGAACGGCACCTTGATGACATGACCGACCTGCGGATGGAAATAGCAGTAGCAGGAGAACGCCAATGCCAGCAGCGTCTGGAAGAACATCTTCTGCTTGGGGGTCAAACCGCCGTTTTTGCCGCGGCGGATTTTTGTCATATCGTCAGCAAAGCCGATGCACAGGTTGCCCAGTGCCATAAGCAGCATCGCCAGCAGCATGTTCTGCCGAAGCGGCTGGCTGTAATCGTTCATAATCAGCGACGCAATGATTGCCGCGCCCGCGATGACCAGACCGCCCATCGTCGGCGTACCCTGCTTTTTCTTGTGTGCTTCCGGCGCAAGCTCATAGATATTCTGACCGAATTTGAGCTTATGCAGCAGCGGCAACAGCAGTTTGCCCAGCACAATGCCGACGGCAAACGCAATCAACAGGGTTATCATCATCCTTTGCATGATTTTCAATCCTCCGATTTATTCGCGCAATTCTCTCTGGCGATTTCCTCCAGCAGCTCAGCAACAATGACCTTTTCGTCAAACGGATGCTTTACGCCGCCGATATCCTGATAGGTCTCGTGTCCCTTGCCCGCCAGAACGATGATATCGCCGCTGACCGCCATCTCCATCGCCTGACGAATCGCGTCGCGGCGGTTCTCGATGACCTCATATTTCGCGCCCGTAGGCTTGATTCCTGCTTCAATCGCCGCCAGAATCGCCATCGGATCCTCTCTGCGCGGGTTGTCGCTGGTCAAAATGGCGTAATCCGACAGTCTGCCCGCGATTTCGCCCATCATCGGACGCTTGCCCTTGTCGCGGTCGCCGCCGCATCCAAAGACCAGAATAATGCGTCCGCGGCAGAACTCGCGCACCGTGCGCAGAATATTCTCCAGCGCATCCGGCGAATGGCTGTAATCCAGAATCATGCGGTACGGCGTTTGGGTTTTGAGCATCTCCACGCGCCCGGGCACGCTGACGACCGCCTCAAGTCCCTTTTTGATATCCTCCAGCTGGACGCCGAGGATGAGTGCGCACGCTGCGGCTGCCAGCGCATTGTATACGTTGAACATGCCGGTCAGCAGCAGATGGATGCGCTCCGCGTGCAGATTGCGCAGGCTGATGGTGAAGGAAACGCCCGTTTCCGTGATTTCGATATCACGTGCAAACAGATCCGCCTTGCCGCTGATGCCATACGTCAGCAGCGGGCAGGTCAGGCTCTCACATACCGCCTGCGCCGTTTCTTCATCGACATTGACTGCGGCATTGCGCGTCATGTTGTTCGAGAAAAGCATCTTCTTCGCCGCGAAATACTGATCCATCGTACCGAAGAAATCCAGATGATCCTGCGAAAGGTTGGTGTACGCCGCCGCCTCAAAGACAACGCCGACCAGCTTGCGCAGATACAGCGCGTGCGCGGAAACCTCCATGCAGACAACTTCCACGCCTGCATCCGCCATGATGCGCAGAATCTCGAACATTTCAATCGGGTCGGGCGTCGTCAGATGGCTGGGCAGCTTCGTCTTTCCCGCGATGCAGCCGGTCGTGCCGATAATGCCGCAGCGCATGCCCGCGCTCTCGATGATGCTCTTGAACAGATAGGTCGTGGTCGTCTTGCCTTTCGTGCCGGTAACACCGACGAGCTTCATTCTCCGTTCGGGATGTCCGTTGAACGCGCTGGCGATTCGCGTCATGGCGGCGCGTACATCGGTCACAACCACCTGCGGGCAGTCAATCTCCAGCTTGCGCTCCACGACCAGCGCGCAGCAACCGTTTGCCACCGCCTGCGGTGCGAAATCATGCGCATCGACCCTGCCGCCCCGGATGCAGAAAAACAGACCGGCATCACATTTTGCGCGCGAATCCGCCGTCAATGTTCCGATTACCGTCTGCGCATTGCCTGTAATTTCGACCAGCTCAGGCATGCCTTCCGTCAATTGTTCAAGGTTCATCATCATTCCTCCAATGTTGTGGTTGTGCTTTGCGCCGTATGGCGCTATCGTGCCTCACGGCACCTCAAACGTCACCAGTACCCGTGTGCCAGCAGGAGCGTATGTTCCTCCCGCCGGACTTTGTCTGGCCGCAAGACCGTCGCCCTGCGCGTTCATTTCAAATCCGTTTCTTCTCAGTGTCTGTGCGCATTCCCGCATGCCCATTCCGATTACATCCGGCACGCGGGCATAATCCTGCGCATCCGGTGCTTCATCTCCCGTTACATAAAGCATTGCGCAGAAGCCTTCCTGTATATCCGTCCCTGCGGGCGGAAGCTGTCCGGTCACAGTCGGGCTTTCGCCGTCCGTTACGGCGTCTATGCCCAGCTCGCGAAGAATCGCTTTCGCGTCGCGCACGTTCATCCCCGTCACATCGGGCATGGTCACATGCTTGGCTTCCGCGCTGCCGTCCGTCTTGGCAACGCCGAGCAGCGGCAGGATTTCGCTGAAAATCTGCGCGGCAAACGGTGCGGCGGTCGTTCCGCCGTAATCCGGCTTGACCTGCGCTTCGTTGACCGTAACCAGCAGCGCAACCTTCGGATTCTCCGCCGGCGCAAAGCCCACAAAAGAACCGATATGCAGATTCGATTCAATTCGTCCGTTTTTGTATATCTGTGCCGTGCCGGTCTTTCCGCCAACCGACCATCCGCTTACCTTCGCATTCTTTCCTCCACCGTTCTCCACAACGCCATACAGGAGCTTGCACATCGTCGCGCTGGTTGCCGCAGAAATGGGTGTGGAAACCACTGTCGGGCTGTTTTTTGTAATCACGCCGCCTTCGCTGTCCTCGATGGCTTCCACCAGATAGGGCTTCATCAGCCTTCCGCCGTTGACCACCGCGCATGCCGCCGTAATCATCTGAATCGGCGTGACCGCGACGCTCTGACCGAAACCGATTCGCGCCAAATCAACGTTCTTCACGCGGCTCTGCCCAATCAGTATGCCCGCCGCTTCGCCATATAAATCGATTCCCGTCCGGCTTCCGAGTCCGAAGGCATGCAGATATTGATAAAATCTCTCACTTCCCAGCCTGAGCGCAATCTGTGTAAACACCGGATTGCATGAGTTTTCCAGCGCACGCGCCATGGTTTCCGCTCCATGCGGCGCGCCCCAGCACCGCACGGTGCTGCCGTCTATCGTAATCTTTCCCGAACAATAGAACCCTTCCTGAGGGTTCGTCGCGCCGCAGTCAATTGCTGCCGCGGCAGTCAGCATCTTGAACGTCGAGCCCGGCTCATAGACGTCGCTCAGCACGGTCAGGCGCATCAGCTCGTTGAGCTTTTCCAAATCGTCGCGCGGCGGATTCTGCGGGTCATAGGTCGGATACATCGCCATCGCAAGCACCGCGCCCGTGTTGACATCCATCGCGATTGCCTGCACGCTCAGTGCTTCATTCACCTGCGCGCATTCTCGGACAGCACGCTCAACCGCCGCCTGAACATCTCTGTCGATGGTCAGCCGCAGTGTATTGCCCTGCTCGGCAGGAATGTAGAGCGTAACGCCGTCCGGAAGTGTCCGCGCACGCGCATCCACCTCTGTCACGATTCTGCCCGGCTTTCCCGCCAGAACGTCGTCATATTTCAGTTCAAGCCCGCTCTGACCTTCGCCGTCTACGTTGCAAAGCCCCAGCACCTGTGCCAGCAGGCTACCCATAGGATACCATCTACTGGCGTCTTCGTCAAATGTTATTCCGATTAAGGCGTCAGAATCCGGATTTCCGGCGTCCTGACGGATGGCGCGAAGGCGGTCAGCATCCTCTCGTGAAACCTGCCGCGCCAGCGTAACGGACGCGGCTTTGCTCCCCGTGAGCTTTGCGGCAACCCTTTCGGCATTCAGTCCCAGCTCCCGCTCCAGCACATCCGCCAACGCCTGAATGTTTTGAATATCCCTCGGTCGGGCTGTCAGAATAAAGCTCGTTACGGACTGCGCCAGCAGTCTGCCGTTCGTATCGACGATATCCCCTCTCCGCGCCGCAACAACGCCGCTGCGCGTCCATTGGCTCACGCCGCGCGCCGTCAGCTCCTTCTGCCGAAAAATCTGCAAATCAACGAGCCTCACGCAAACGCAAAGAAAGAGGAGAAAGAAAACGCCCATCAGCAAAACCAGCCGCTTTCGTACGGTGGCTCCCGGTGAACGCAAGCCCTCTCACTCTCCAATATGAAACACGTTCAGCAGCCCCAGCAGGAAATCAAGGATATCCATATGGGTCTGCTCCGCTTCCTGTGCCTGCTCCTGCACCTGTTTTTCCGGTGCGTGAATGTAAATCGTTTCGGTCTGCGCACGCTCGCGGCGCAGCATGCCCAGCTCGTTCTGCGCCAGATTGCGGATTCGTTCACCGTTTTCTGCAATTTCAAGCTGCTGTCTGAGCTTTTCGTTTTCCTTTTGAAGGCTGATCGTCCTGTCCTGATAGCTCTGGATATCGCGCTGAACGTTGACGCCTTCAACCATCTTCTGTCCCCAGACCGCCGTCATCGTCAGCATCAGCGCAAAAAGCACGATACAGGCAGCGACACTCTTGCGGTCCCGCTGTGCCTCCAGCAGCAGCCTGTCAATCAAGCCAAGCTGACGCTTGCTCTTTTTTTTAGGCGCATAGCGCGTATTCTTGACCGCCGTTTCTTTCTTAATCGGCTCTGATTCAAAAACGGGCGTGGGCGTATCGCGCCACGGTCGTTCGGTACGGTATCCGACTTTGTTCATGTCACGCAGATTGTCCCTCGCGGAACCCGCAGGCTCAGAAGCGATATACAGCTGCGCACCCTGTTCCTTTTTCTCTTTGGAGGCGTAACCGGCGGAAACATACCTGCCGCGGCTTGAGCGCGCATTTTTTGTGCTTGTCATCATTCTATTCACCCGCCTTTCCGTCAAGAACCGTAAAGGTATCCGTTCTTCATGAGTATCTATGCCCGCACAGCGCGGTTAAGAAGGATATTTTTCGTAAACATAATCGAATACAGAATCGAAATTCTCCTCGATTTCCTCTTCCATCTTCGCGTAGACTTCCGCATCCCATATCTCAATGTAGTCATTCATGCCCACAAAGACAATGTCCCTCGTCAAACCGATTTTTGTGCGGAGCTTTGCGGGAATCAGAACGCGCCCCTGCGCATCCATGCTGTTTCCGGAGAAAGAGACGCTCATCAGATATCGCTCGTATTGTAAGCCGATTTTATCCATCGGATTGATATGTGAAAGCCGTTCGAGCTGATGCTCCCATTCCTCCTGCGGATAAAGGGCAACAGCCGTTCTGGTCGGATTGATTGTCAGTGTAAAATTCTCTCCCAAGGCTTCCCTGAAAGAGGTAGGGATGATAGCGCGTCCTTTGCCATCAAGCGAATGGTTATATGAACCGGAAAACGCCAAATGAGC
>URJN01000009.1 GCA_900548125.1 uncultured Eubacteriales bacterium | reverse complement strand
CTCCATCTTAATCAATAGGTGTGGTGTGGTTTTTTCGGTTTTGGCTCCCGTGACAGGAAGCACACGGAAAAACCGCCTGACAAAGGACACGCATGGAGGATGAAACAATGGGGGAATCATTTTCCGATCGGCTTTGGATTGCCGCGCCGCAGGCTGTTGCGGCAAAGTTGAGCGAGCTTCTTGCATCGGCACAGATACAGCCCAGCGGAATCGTCTGCACGGGGAGCGAGGCTGTCAGCGCGGCGAAGGACGGCGCATTGCTGCTGACGACCTATCGCCTTCCGGATATGACGGGCGAGGAGCTGGTGAAGCTGCTGGGCGACGACTCCGACGTGCTGATGATTGTTCCTCGGGATTACGAAGGCGCGGATTCAGAAAACGTCATGATGCTGCGCAACCCCATCAGTCAGGATGCGCTGGTGCAGGCTGTGCGGACGCTGGCGCATTGCCGCGCGCGCATGCAGCTTCTGCGCCAAAAGGCACAGAAGCTCTCCCGCACGCTGGAGGAGCGCAAGATTATCGACCGCGCCAAGGGGCGGCTGATGGATACGCTTCACATCACGGAAGCCGAAGCGCATTACCACATCCAGAAGAAGAGCATGGACAGCGGCAGGCGCATTGCCGATGTCGCGCAGGATATTCTCAGCGCAGAGGAGATTATTGCGAGCTGAGGGTAAACAGGGGATGTCCTCGTTCTGACTCTTATTTAAGATTTTGACACAACAAAAAGAGCTGTCAGGCTCATAAACCGGATCTTTCAAGGATTACAGCTAAGTGCTTGCTTCCTGAAATATTTGGTTTGAGCCTGGCAGCTCTTTTTTAACGCATGCAAAAGAATCAAGCGGGACAAGCCTGATGGCACGACGCAATTATTGGTGTGACTGATAATGCTTCCGAATGGCGTCGAAGGTTTCGTCGCTGAGGTCATGCTCAATCTTGCAGGCGTCGTGCAGCGCAGTTTCCTTGCTGACCCCCAGGCTCATGAGCAGCTGGCTGAGGATGGTATGGCGTTCGTAGATGTGGGTAGCGATGCGCCTGCCTTCTTCAGTCAGATAGATATGGTTATCCTCGTTGACAGTCACAAGCCCGCTTTCACGCATCTGCCGCAGGACGATGGACACCGTCGGGCGGGAATAGGAGAGATAAGAACAGATGTCGATGGCGTGAACCTCATTTTGCTGCTGAGAGAGGATGTAGATGGTTTCCAAATAGTTTTCGATGGCTTCGGATACTGCCATAAGAATCGCCTCCAACTGGGTCCGCAGGGGCGGACGAATCATAACAACGGGTAGAAATACGGCGGAGAGATTCCGACCGCGGGAAAGCAGGATGCCCGATTTCGATTATTTGCTCAATCTAACTTTAGTTTCGCGACCATGCGCATATGCGCACTTATATAGATTCTATTATAGCATAATTCTAAAAAACAGACAACCGACGCAGGAAAAATTTGGATTGATTTTCTTAAAGCAATGCGTTGACAAAATAGTTAGATGATGCTAATATATTTCCATTAGATGAAACTAATTAGCGTGTACAAACAAAGCGCGCGCGTTAGAAAGGAAGGATGGATATGCCGCTTACGATGATGGGCATCGGCGAGAGCAGACCGATTATGCGCATTGGCGGAAGTGCGCAGGTTCGTGCGCATCTTGAAAACCTCGGTTTTGTGGAGGGCGAAACGATTCGCGTCGTCTCCGATATTTCGGGCAACCTGATTGTTCAGGTCAAGGATGCGCGCGTCGCCATCAGCAAGGAATTGGCTGTAAAGATTCTCGTCTGACCGATAAATTCGGCAGCGGGAAAGCAAACAAGGAGGAAAGAACAATGACACTGAAGGAAGCCAAGATTGGATCGACCGTTACGGTCACCAAGGTCGGCGGTGAGGGTGCGCTGAAGCGTCGTATCATGGACATGGGCATCACCAAGGGCGTGGAAATCTATGTGCGCAAGGTGGCGCCGCTGGGCGATCCTGTGGAAATCACGGTTCGCGGCTATGAGCTGAGCCTGCGCAAAGCGGATGCGGCGCTGATTGAAATCATGTGAGCCCACGGGGAATCCCCGCTTTTATTTCAGGATAAGGGTTAGCCAAAACTAACCAAGGAGGACGGAGTATGGAGATCAAGATCGCGCTTGCCGGCAACCCCAATTGCGGCAAGACCACGCTTTTCAATGCGCTGACGGGCGCGAATCAGTTCGTCGGCAACTGGCCGGGCGTAACGGTGGAAAAGAAGGAAGGACGCCTCAAGGGAGAAAAGGATGTCATCATCACGGATCTTCCGGGCATCTATTCCCTGAGCCCGTATACGATGGAAGAGGTCGTCGCCCGCAATGTGCTGATCGATCAGCGTCCGGACGCGCTGCTCAACATCATCGACGCGACCAATCTGGAGCGCAACCTGTATCTGACCACGCAATTGGCAGAGCTGGGCATCCCGATGGTTGTCGCGCTGAACATGATGGATGTCGTCCGCAAGAACGGTGACCGCATCGACGCGGCAAAGCTCTCCAACCATCTGGGCGTTCCGGTCGTTGAGATTTCCGCGCTCAAGGGCGACGGCGTGATGGAGGCGGCTCAGCGTGCCGTGCAGCTGGCACGCGGCGGCAAGAAGACCATTCCGCAGCATCGCTTCGCGGGCAGCATCGAGCATGCGCTGGCGCACATCGAGGAGGTTGTCCTCCACGACATGCCGGAGGAGCAGCAGCGTTGGTTCGCCGTCAAGATTTTCGAGCGTGACGAGCGCATCATCGAGAAGCTGAACATCCCGAAGGATAAGCTGGCGCATATTGAAAACGACATCAAGGCGTGCGAAAAGGAAATGGACGACGACAGCCAGTCCATCATCACCGCTGCCCGTTACAGCTACATCGCCTCCATCATCGACGGCTGCTGCAAAAAGAGCAGCCGCGGCATGAGTACCAGCGATAAGATTGACCGCATCCTGACCAACCGCATTTTGGGTCTGCCGATTTTCATTGCGGTGATGACGCTGGTCTACTATATCGCCATCTCCACCGTCGGCGGTGCGCTGACGGACTGGACGAACGACGTTTTCGTCGGCGAGTGGATCGTTCCGGCGGCTCAGAGCTTCTTTGAAGGCATTGGCTGTGCGGAGTGGCTGACCGGCTTGATTGTCGATGGCATCATTAGCGGCGTCGGCGCGGTTCTCGGCTTTGTTCCGCAGATGCTCGTCCTGTTCCTCATGCTGTGCATTTTGGAGGACTGCGGCTATATGGCGCGTATCGCGTTCATCATGGACCGTATCTTCCGCCGCTTTGGTCTGTCCGGTAAGAGCTTCATCCCGATGCTGGTCGGCACGGGCTGCGGCGTTCCGGGCATCATGGCTTCCCGCACCATCGAGCAGGAGCGCGACCGCCGCATGACGATCATGACCACGACGTTCATCCCCTGCGGCGCGAAGATGCCGATTGTCGCCCTGATGGCTGGCGCGATTTTTGGCGGCGCATGGTGGGTTGCTCCGAGCGCATACTTCATCGGCATCGCAGCCATCATCATCTCCGGCATCATCCTGAAAAAGACCAAGCCCTTCGCGGGCGAACCGGCTCCGTTCGTCATGGAACTGCCGGCGTATCATCTCCCGACTGTGAAGAACGTGCTGCGCGGCACTTGGGAGCGCGGCTGGAGCTTCATCAAGAAGGCGGGCACGATTATCACCCTGTCCTCCGTATTCGTCTGGTTCACCAGCTCCTTTGGTTTCGTAGACGGCGCGTTTGGCATGGTTGAGGATATGGATGCGTCCATCCTCGCGAAGATCGGCAGCGCGGTCTGCTTCATCTTCAAGCCGCTGGGCTTTGGCAGCTGGCAGGCGACCGTCGCGACCCTGCTCGGCTTGGTTGCGAAGGAAGAAGTCGTCGGCACCTTCGGCACGCTGTTCGCGGTTGCGGGCGATGCGCTGGAGATGGTTGACGCGGGCGATTTCGCCGGTCTGGTCAACATCGCCGCTCAGTTCACGCAGCTTTCTGCTTACAGCTTCCTGATCTTCAACCTGCTGTGCGCTCCGTGCTTCGCGGCAATCGGTGCCATCAAGCGCGAGATGAACAACGCCAAGTGGACCTGGGCGGCAATCGGCTGGGAGTGCGGCTTTGCTTACGCCATCAGCCTGATCGTCTATCAGCTTGGCGGGCTGTTCTGCGGCGAAACGACGTTCGGTTTGGGCACGGTTGCGGCGGTTATCGTCCTCGGCGTGCTGATTTACCTGTTGGTTCGCCCGTATAAGGAGAGCAGCGACATGGAAGTCAAGTACAACGGCAAGTAAGATTCTCTTTACAGAGCGTGTGCCTGTTGGTGTTGGAAAAAAGGAGGTCATCTTATGGCAACCCTCATCGTATTGGTCATTCTGGCGGTGGTGCTGTTCTTTGTCGGACGCAGTGTCATCCGCGATCGGAAGAACGGCGGCTGTTCCGGCTGTCCCGGCGGCTGCCCGGGCTGCGGCGGCAAGTGTTCGCACGAATGAGATTCGTTTGAGCTTCCGCACCCGAAGGCATAAATAAACGACAGGATGAACCGCTTCTCTGCCTTGTGCATAGCATGGCAAAGAGGTGATTCACAGTGAAAGCAATATTCTGGGCTGGCGTCGGCACCCTGTTTCCGTTTGCAATGACGGTTTTGGGTGCCGCGCTGGTCTTTTTGTTTCGGGACAGCAGGAACGGCAAAACGGAGCAGGTGTGCATGGGTTTTGCGGCGGGCGTGATGAGCGCGGCGGCGGTGTTCAGCATGCTGATTCCCGCGGTGGAGCAGACGAAGCAGAGCGGAGGCGTTCCGTGGCGAATGGCGACGCTCGGCTTTGCGCTCGGCGCGATGATGATCGCGGGCGTCGATGCGTGGATGCGCAGGATGAAAAGCATGCAGACCGCGGAGGATGATGCGCGGCGGCGGACGCTGATGTATACCGCGATTACGCTGCATAACATCCCGGAGGGCATGGCGGTCGGGCTGGCGTTTGCACTGGCTGGCACGGAAGGCGGATTGCCTGCCGCCGCTGCACTTGCGCTGGGAATCGGCGTTCAGAATCTGCCGGAGGGCGCGGCGGTTGCGCTTCCGCTTCGTCAGGGCGGCATGAGCCGGAAAAAGAGCTTTTGGCTGGGCGCGGCTTCCGGTGTGGTCGAACCGATTTTCGGTATGTTGGCGGCACTGGTCGCCGCCTCAGCGCGGATGTGGATGCCGGGTATGATGGCGTTCTGCGCCGGCGCGATGATGTGGGTCGTCTTCGCCGAGATGATTCCGGATGCGGCGCAGGGGCGGGCAGGCGTCCTCGGCGCGATGGCGGGCTATGCGCTGATGATGGCATTGGATATCGCGCTGGGATAATTGGCGAAGGTCAGCTTCTGCCGCTTGCTTTTTAGCGGCTGGGCGGGTATAATAAATCCATCATTACGCGCCGAGTGCGCGGGCAGGAGGTTTTGCTATGACCCCGGAAGAATTGCAGGAGCGCGACGTTATCGAGTTTTCCGATGACGACGGCAATACGATGATGCTCGAAGTCATGGATTATTTCTATTACAATGGTCAGGAATTCGCTATTCTCTGCAACGCTGAGGAGAATCCGTCGGATGATGACCCGGATGACGATCCGGTTTATATCATGCAGGTGAATACCTTCACCGATGAGGACGGCGAGGAAATGGAGGAGTTCGTTCCCCCGGAAGAAAACCTGATGGAAAAGCTGATTCAGGTCGTCCGTACCCGATTCACGGATGACGGCGAAGACGACGAAGAAGAGGAATAAGCGCTTTAAACGCGGGGAGAAGCGGTGCTTCACTCCGCGTTATTTAACATATAAGGACTCCCCCAAGAGGGAAATCCAAGAACCTCAGGTTCTTGGCAGGGGTTATAGGGGACAGCGTCCCCTATCGTTCCCCACTCCCCCCCTCTGCGGAATCAGAAAGGAAACCCGCATGAATGACTTGCTCAAACTGAAAATTGAAAAACTGCCGACTTGTCCGGGCTGTTATCTCATGAAATGCGAGGGCAGGATCATCTATGTCGGTAAAGCGGTCAACCTCAAAAACCGCGTCAGCCAGTATTTCACCCATTCCAAGGCGCATACGGTCAAAGTACGCGCTATGGTTGCGCGAATTGATGATTTTGATATCGTGCTGTGCGACACAAATCTGGAAGCCCTGATTCTTGAATGTAACCTCATTAAGCTCCATAAGCCGCAGTATAATATCCTGCTCAAGGACGATAAGCATTACCCCTACCTGCGTATCGATACGACGCAGGATTATCCCCGCGTTGAGCTGGTTCGGCGGGTGGAAAAGGATAAGGCGAAGTATTTTGGACCCTATATGGGCGCAACCGGCGTGCGCGAGGTGATGGATGTGCTGCGCGGGCTGTTCCCTCTGCGTACCTGCGCGATGCAGATGAAACCCGGTATGCATATGCGCCCGTGTCTGCATCATCAGCTCGGCGAGTGCCTTGCGCCCTGCGCGTCGCTGACGACGCCGGAGGAATACGGCGCGGTCGTGCGCGAGGTCATCGACTTCTTGGGCGGAAAGAGCGGCAAGGTTATCGACCGCTTGACCGCACAGATGAATCAGGCGGCGAAGGAGATGCGGTTTGAACAGGCGGCAATGCTGCGTGACCGAATCCGCGATGCGCAGAACCTGATGGAACGCCAGAAGGCTATCCACGTCAACGGCGGCGATCAGGATATCCTCGCTTGTACGGGCGACGGCATTGACGCCATGGTCGAGGTCGTTTATGTCCGCGGCGGACACATGATCGGCGCGGAGAACTACGCGCTGGAGGGCGCGGGCGACCAAAGCGGCACGCAGGTGCTGGGGCAGTTTATCATGCAGTTTTACGACGACGGCAGGCAGCCGCCTTCCGAAATTCTCTGCATGGCTTTGCCGGAACAGGCGGAGGATGTCGCGCAGGCGCTTTCGGAAAGAAAGGGCAGCAAGGTCGCGCTGATTGAACCGCAGCGGGGAACGAAGCATAAGCTCGTCGAGCTTGCGCTGAAGAATGCGAAGGATGCGCTTGCCAAGCGCAATGCGCACCTTGCCCGCGCCCATGAGCGTACCATCGGCGCATGCGAGGCACTCGCCAAAGCGGTCGGCATGGATCATACACCGCGCCGCATCGAGGGATATGATATCTCCAATACGCAGGGCGTGCTGAGCGTGGCGAGTATGGTCGTCGCCATCGACGGCGAAGCGGCGAAGAAGGAATACCGCATCTTCCGCATCAAGACCGTCGAAGGCGCAAACGATTTTGCCTCCATGTATGAGGTCATCACCCGCCGCCTGACGCGCGCGACGCAGGAGCGCGAAGTGCTTGCGAAGGAAGGAAAACTGCCTGCGGACGGAAAAGGGCTTTCAGGCTTTGCCGATCTGCCCGATTTGATTTTGATTGACGGCGGACCTCAGCAGCTGAGGTTTGCGCGGGAAGCGATGCTCAAGGCGGGTTACAACATTCCGATGTTTGGCTTGGCAAAGCAATTGGAAGAAATCTTCCTGCCGAATCAGGAAGAGAGCATTCTGCTCGACCGCAAGTCGCCCGCGCTGCATCTCATTCAGCGCATCCGCGATGAAGCCCACCGCTTCGGCATCACCCATCACCGCGATCTGCGCCAGAAGGCGGGGATGCACTCGACGCTGGAGGATATCCCCGGCATCGGCGCAACACGCCGCCGTGCGCTGCTGACGCATTTTAAATCTGTCGCCAATCTTGCAAGCGCGACGCCGGAGGAGCTTTGCGCGGTCGAGGGAATCGGCAAAGTGCAGGCAAAGACGATTTGGGAATATTATCATCAAAAGCCTGAGTGATTGGTTTGAAGCTGCATCAATAACGCCATCCAAACGGGCGGTAGAAGCAGAGTGGATGACGTTGTACATATTGACGTGCATTTGGGTGACGTGGTATCATATTTGCATCAACAGGAGGTGAGGGTATGCCATGCACAGAGGCTCGAAAGCGTGCAAACGCTGCCTATAATCGGCGGCAGGATAACATCATGATCCGCCCATCTAAGGACAAGGGCGGCGCGATTCGTGCGGCTGCCGTTGCTGCTGGGCAGTCCGTGCAAGCATATGTCATTCAAGCCTGTTTTGAGCGTATGCAGCGCGACGGCTTCACGCCTCCGGAAGCAACCGATGCGGATCAACCGGATACATAATACAACACCCCGACGGGCTGCGGCTCGCCGGGGTGTTATGTTCTATGCGGCTGATGCGTCAGTCAGGTGACGCTTCGCTCCCTGACTGATGATGAATTGCGCTTCGCGCATATGGGGGACGATGGGGTTGCCACCCCATACCCTGCTTGGGGCTTTGCCCCAAACCCCAGCAGGGAACGCGGTTCCCTGCACCCTTTCTTTGCTTCGCGGCGGTTAAAACAGGGTTGAGCAGAATCAGGTAACGCTTCGCTCCCTGATTTTCGCTTTTTTTATGCTTTGCATGGGGGACGATGGGGCTTTGCCCCAAACCCCAGCAGGGAACATCGTTCCCTGCACCCTTTCTTCGCTTCGCGGCGGTATAAGAGGGGGATCAGGGTTCGATTTCGATTCGCTTACTTTTTTCCAATGCAGGTTTAAGGAACTGTCCGGTATAGCTCTTTTCACAGTCACAGATTTCTTCCGGTGTACCCTCGCAGACGAGCGTTCCGCCGCCATTACCGCCTTCCGGGCCGAGGTCGATGACATAGTCACAGGCTTTAATGACATCCAGGTTATGCTCGATAATCAGCACGGAATTACCGCCCTTAGCGAGCTGACGCAGAACGGAAACCAGCCGTTCACAGTCCGCCATATGCAGACCCGTTGTCGGTTCATCCAGCACATAGAAGGTTTTTCCGGTCGATGTACGGGAAAGCTCAGTCGCCAGCTTCACGCGCTGAGCCTCGCCGCCGGAGAGCGTGGTCGAGGACTGTCCCAAACGGATATAGCCCAAGCCCACATCATAGAGCGTTTGCAGCTTACGGGTGATACGCGGATAAGCGGAGAAGAAGTCCAAGGCTTCTTCAACGGTCATATCCAGCACGTCGGCGATGGATTTTCCCTTATACAGCACCTCCAGCGTTTCGCGGTTATACCGCTTTCCCTTACAGACCTCACAGGGGACGTAGATATCCGCGAGGAAGTGCATCTCGATGCGCAGAATACCGTCGCCCGAGCAGGCTTCACAGCGTCCGCCGCGCACGTTAAAGGAGAATCGGTTTTCCTTATAGCCGCGGGCTTTTGCCTCCGGGGTAGCGGCAAAGACCTTACGAATCAGGTCAAACAAGCCGGTATAGGTCGCGGGGTTGCTTCGCGGCGTACGTCCGATGGGGCTTTGGTCGATGGCGATCACCTTATCGAGCTGGTCGATGCCGTCGATGCCGTCGCATGCGCCGGGGCGGGTATGAGCGCGGTTGAGGTCACGCTGAAGTGTCTTATAGATGATTTCATTGACCAGCGTGGATTTACCGCTTCCGGAAACGCCGGTGACGACCGCCATCACGCCCAGCGGAATTTTGACGTCGATATTTTTGAGGTTATGTGCGCGTGCGCCGCGGACGGTCAGGTAACCGGACGGCGTTTTACGGCGTGTGGGAACGGGAATGCTGCGCCGACCGGAGAGATATGCGCCGGTGATGGATTCGGGGCAAGCCATAATCTCCTGCGCCGTTCCCTGTGCGATGAGCTGACCGCCATGCTCACCCGCGCCGGGACCGATATCGACAATCTGGTCTGCGGCGAACATGGTATCTTCATCATGCTCGACGACAATCAGCGTATTGCCCAAATCGCGCAGGTGCTTGAGCGTATCAATCAGGCGGGCGTTATCGCGCTGATGCAGACCGATACTCGGTTCATCGAGTATATACAGCACGCCGACCAGACTGGAACCGATCTGCGTCGCCAGCCGGATACGCTGGGCTTCGCCGCCGGAGAGCGTGCCTGCCGCACGGGAAAGCGTCAGATAGCCCAGCCCGACGTCGCTCAAAAAGCGCAGACGTGCCAGAATCTCTTTGAGGATGGGCGCGGCAATCATGCTGTCCTTCTGCCCGAAGGAGAGAGAGGAGAAGAACGCCTGCGCGTCGGTTACGGACAGATCGGATGCGTCGGCGATGGATTTTCCGCCGACCGTGACCGCGAGAATCTCCGGACGCAGACGCTTGCCCTGACAATCCGGGCAGGGGGTCTGGCTCATCAGCCCGTCGTAATACGCCTTGGTTGAATCGCTCTGCGTTTCCGCGGCGCGTCGTTCGGTCGTCGGGATGATGCCTTCAAACGGCGCGGTGAAGGTATGCGAATCGCCGTTGGGACGGGTATACTGAATCTTCAGCGGTTCGCCCTTGCTGCCGTAGAGGATGATATCCAGCACATCCTTGGGCAGCTTATTCAGCGGCTCATTCATCGAGAAGCCGTATTTCTGACTCAGTGCTTCAAAGAACATGCCCGCCTGCGTGCCGGGTTCGAGACTGCTCCAGCCCATCACGTTGAACGGGTTTTCGGCGAGCGATTTATTCCAATCCGGAACGATGAGATCCGGATCAATTTTTTGCAGCACGCCCAAGCCGGCGCACGTCGGGCATGCGCCGAACGGGCTGTTGAAGGAGAAGGAACGCGGCGCAAGCTCTTCTATCGAAATGCCGCATTCCGGACAGGCGAGGTTTTGGGAGAAGAGCATCTCCCGTTCGCCGGGACCGATATCCGCGATGACGATGCCGCCGGAAAGCGAGAGCGCGGTTTCCAGCGAGTCGGTCAGGCGGGTGCGGATATCCTCGCGCAGAATCAGGCGGTCTACGACGACCTCGATATTGTGCTTTTTCTGTTTGGACAGCGGTGGAACCTCGGCGGCGTCATAGGTTTCTCCATCCACGCGCACGCGGACAAAGCCCTGCTTGACGATGTTTTCCAGAATCTTGACGTGTTCGCCCTTCTTGCCGCGGACGACCGGCGCGAGCAGCTGCATGCGCGTGCGTTCGGGCAGGGCAAGCATCTGATCGACCATCTGATCGACGGTCTGCTTGGAGATTTCCCGCCCGCATTTGGGGCAGTGAGCGATGCCGACGCGGGCATAGAGCAGGCGCAGGTAATCGTGAATCTCCGTGACCGTGCCGACGGTGGAACGCGGGTTTTTGCTGGTGGTTTTCTGGTCGATGGAGATGGCGGGGGAAAGCCCGTCGATGGAATCGACATCCGGCTTTTCCATCTGCCCCAAAAACTGGCGGGCATAGGAAGAGAGGGATTCGACATAGCGGCGCTGTCCCTCGGCGTAGAGCGTATCGAACGCAAGCGAGGATTTGCCGCATCCGGACAGACCGGTGAAGACGATGAGTTTATTGCGCGGCAGGGTCAGGTCAAAGCCCTTGAGGTTGTTTTGACGGACGCCGCGGATGACGATATTTTCCTGCATGACGGACTCCTTATGCCTTTAAATCGTGTCGGGGCTTTCTCTGCCTTCTGCGCTTTCTCTGGGGCAGGGTGACGGTTTCCTCCGGAAGCTCTTCGGGCTTCTTGCCCTGCAATTCAAAGAGCTTGTCGCGCAGTTTTGCTGCAAGCTCAAAGTCCAGATTGGCGGCGGCTTGCAGCATCTTTTCCTCGGTCGAGCAGATGAGCAGATGCAGCTCGTCCTCGCTCAGCTCCTTGACGCGCTTGACGGTGCGTTTGCTGCCGCCCTCGTCCGCCGCGTGCCCGATTTGCAGCACGTCGCGGACGGATTTCATGACGGTCTGCGGAACGATGCCGTGCGCCTGATTATACGCCTGCTGAAGCTGGCGGCGGCGCTGGGTTTCAAAGATGGCTTTGTTCATGCTTTCGGTCATCACATCGGCATACATGATGACCCGACCGTTTGCGTTTCGCGCAGCGCGTCCGATGGTCTGAATCATGCTGACCTCGCTGCGCAGGAAGCCCTCTTTGTCCGCGTCGAGGATGGCGACAAGCGCGACCTCCGGCAGGTCAAGCCCCTCGCGCAGAAGGTTGATGCCGACCAGCACATCGAATACGCCCAGACGCAGATCGCGGATGATTTCCTGCCGCTCCATCGTCTGCACGTCGGAGTGGAGATAGCGAACCTTGACGTTCATTTCGCCCAGATAGGTCGTCAGGCTTTCCGCCATCTTCTTGGTCAGTGTGGTGACCAGCACGCGGTAGCCCTCGCCTGTGGTCTTGACGATTTCGGCGTAGAGGTCGTCAACCTGACCGGTTGCGGGACGGACGTCGATTTGGGGATCGAGCAGACCGGTCGGGCGGATAATCTGCTCGACGACCTGACCGGCATGCTCCATTTCATACGGCGCGGGCGTCGCGCTGACGCAGATGAGCTGACCGATGCGCTGCTCGAATTCCTCAAAGCGCAGGGGGCGGTTGTCAAAGGCACTCGGCAGGCGGAAGCCGTAGGAAACGAGTGCTTCCTTGCGTGCGCGGTCGCCGTTGTACATGGCGCGAATCTGCGGCAGGGTGACGTGGCTCTCATCGACAAAGACGATGTAGTCCTTGGGGAAATAATCCAGCAGGGTATAGGGCGCGTCGCCGGGCTTTCTGCCGTCGAAGTAGCGGGAGTAGTTTTCGATGCCCGTGCAGTAGCCCAACTCGCGGAGCATTTCGATATCATATTGCGTGCGCTGGGCGATGCGCTGGGCTTCAATCAAATCGCCCTTTTCCTTGAATTCCCGAATGCGCACGTCAAGGTCATGCTCGATGTTGCCGATGGCGCGGTCGATGGCGTCGCGTGGCGTCGCGTAATGCGTCGCGGGATAGACGGAAATGTGTTCCAGAACCATCAGCGTATGCCCGCTGACGACGTCGATGGCGCTGATGCGGTCGATTTCGTCGCCGAAGAATTCCACGCGGATGGCACTCTTGTCGTATCCGGCGGGGAAGATTTCGACCACATCGCCGCGCACGCGGAATGTGCCGCGCTCAAACTCGATGTCGCTGCGGTCGTACTGGATTTCGACAAGCTGGCGCACCAGCTCATCGCGCTCCATCGCCATGCCGGGGCGCAGGGAGATCATCATGCCTTCGTACTCGGACGGATCGCCCATCGAATAGATGCAGGAAACGGACGCGACGACGATGACGTCCCGACGCTCGCGCAGAGCCGCCGTTGCGCTGTGGCGCAGGCGTTCGATTTCCTCGTTGACGGCGGAGTCCTTTTCAATATAGGTATCGGTCGAGGCGATATAGGCTTCCGGCTGATAGTAGTCATAATAGGAAACGAAATACTCGACCGCGCTGTCCGGAAAGAATTCGCGGAATTCCGCGCAAAGCTGTGCGGCGAGCGTCTTGTTGTGCGCGATGACGAGTGTCGGACGCTGGATGCGCTCGATGACGGACGCCATCGTATAGGTTTTGCCCGAGCCTGTGACGCCCAGCAGAACCTGGCACGGCATGCCGGACTGCACGCCCTGCACCAGCGCATCAATCGCCTGCGGCTGGTCGCCCTGCGGCTTGAATGGGGATTTGAGAACGAAGCGTCCTTCCTGCATGCTGACCTCCTGAATAACCGGATAAGGGAGATGATTCCCCATTATAACATAGATTAAAAATGGGAACAAGCGTTCCTGATGATTTTGTCGGGATGTCATGCAGAACCTGCAAAGCGGCGATGAAAAAGGTCAGCGGGCTTCCGGCGATTTCTGATGGCGATACCGGAAACAAGTTTGTCGGCATGAGGAACGAAGGAATGACCGTGCAGCGGCTTTGCTTGAGCTTTTTAATGAAAAGCGGGCTGAACCCGCCATGGAATGTAAACAAAAAAGCTATTCTGCCCGAAAAAGGGGGAGAATAGCTTTTGCCGCAAATGGAAGAATAAGTGAAATTCTCGATTTTGCTATTCAGGTTAAGCTGCTTATGCCAATAAGCTGAAGCGGATTGAACATGCCTGTAATTTGCCAAAATCTGCTCACGCGGGCAGCTTTTATGAATTTCTTATGCGCATTGAAAAAGGAGAACGCCGAGCGGGGGCTGAGACTCTCCTCTTCTGCCATAGAAAACTAAGCAGAATTCGATTGATTGTGGGAGCAAGGCTTTAAGACCTTGCAGACTTTGGCAGACAGGTCTGTATTCTGTGTTTTACGGGGAATATCAAGAAAAGCCGAGGGAAGAAATGTATGGCAGGTTTTCGTAATTTCAGAGATTCAGCAGAACATGAGCTGCATTTCACGCTGGAGAAGATTGTGCCAATCAAAATTCGATTCATCTGCCAGAGATGCCCATTTTACCAGAAAACCGACCATCAGGCAGGAATAAATCAGCATCAACTCATGTTCGCTGCCCTCGCATTTTAACTGATTTCCTGCTTGGGATTGAGAAAGTGCCTGATGAAGCAGACGGGTGTGGACTCGTCCTTCCGTGAATAGATGGGATGTGCCGCGGCTGAGCATGACTGTGATGCTCAGCGAGGTCATTTCCTGCCCGATTTCTTCACTGAAGGAAAGCGTGGCATCGGCTAACGCGAGCAAAAGCGTTTTCCCGTCCGCATCCTCCGGAATTGAAAAGTGCGAGGCAAGATAGGTGTCGAGCTGCGGTGTATACAAATGCTGATAGAGTGCTTCTTTGCTGTCAAAATGATGATAAAATGCGCCTTTTGTCAGCTGAGCGGCTTCGCAGATATCATTGACCGTCACGGCTTGATAACCGTTTTCGTGAAAAAGACGGGTGGCGGCATCAAGCAGTTTGTCACGGCTGTTTTGTCCCTGAATTTGGCGTTTGGAGAGCTTGGACATGGGAACTCCTTCAAAGTTTTTGCTTAGTATAACACCAAATCAACGCGAATGTCAAAATTTCTCAAAATAGAGCTTGACAAAAGTATAACGTACATCTATAATTGAGCATACCACGGTACGTACTTCGGTATGTACAGAATTGAGGAGGGAAGAAAATGAAAAAGAGTATGGCGATGCTGCTGACCCTTCTGTTGGTCTTGTTTGGAACAACAGCGTGGGCGCAGAACTACACAGCAGGCGTGTATACCGCGCAGGCAAACGGCAACAACGGTCCGGTGACGGTCGAGGTCGAGGTCAATGACTCGGAGATTTTGAATGTTAGGGTTACTGACCATGCGGAAACCGCGGGATTGAGCGATGCGCCGATTGAGCGTATTCCGGCGGAGATTGTCGAGGGTCAGACGCTGGCAGTGGATACGGTCAGCGGTGCGACCAACACGTCGAATGCAATTCTCAAGGCAGCTGAAGATGCGCTTGCTCAGGCAGGAGCGGATATCGAAGCATTGAAGGTCGCGAAGGAAAAGACGGATACGGCGTGCGAAGTGACCGAACGACATGTGCAGGCGTTGGTCATTGGCGCGGGCGGTTCTGGTTTGGCTGCCGCAATCACCCTTCAGGAACAAGGCGTTGAAACGCTTGTCGTGGACAAGATGGCGAGCGCGGGCGGTGCAACTGCGTTGACCGGTGCGCTGATTAACGGCGGCTGCTCTAAGCAGCAGGCCGAGCGCGGCGTAACGGATGACGTTCAGACCATGTTTATGGATGCGATGAAGTACGGCAGCTTTGAAAATGATGCACGTATGACGTGGCTGATGGTCAATAACACCGGCGATAGCGTGGATTGGCTTCATGATACCGTTGGCGTTGAATTTGAGGACGTCATCAATCATTTTCCGGAGCATACCAATGACCGCGCATTTTATCCGAAGGGAAAGCAGTCCGGTTATCTGACCGGCACAATGGAACAGTATTATCGGAGCAACGGCGGCGAGCTTCTCCTTGAAACCCGTGCGCAGCACCTGTTGACCGAGAATGGACGTGTGGTTGGCGCGTCTTGTTCTACGAAGGATGGCGTGCTGAATATCTATGCGGATGTAACCCTGCTGGCAACCGGCGGTTATGGTGCGAGCGTTGCACTGCGTCCGGAAAACCAGATGGGCACGCTGTTCTACGGCGCGTCTTCTTCCACGGGCGACGGTATCATCATGGCTGAAGAAGTGGGCGCAATGACCCATTACATGCAGTATCTCAAGAGCTATCCGCAGGGAATCGAGAAGCCGCTTGACGGAGGAAATATTACGGCGGACGGTACCACGTTCCGTAGCAATGCCTATATTTCTCCGCTGGCTTCTCAGGCAGCGACTTTAAACGACGGCGCTATCTATGTGAACGTCGAGGGTGAACGCTGCATGAACGAGAATATGGACTTCGTATCCATTAAGAAGGTAACCCAGAAGCAGACGGATATGACCGTTTATCTGGTGATGGATCAGAAAGGCTTCGACAATTGGATGGCGAAGATGGAGGTCAGCGCAGGTTTGACGAAGGAGATTGTTGAGCCTTGGCTGGATGCAACCGAAGGCAAGCCGGTGTTCCGCAGAGGAGCGACGGTTGAAGAAGCGGCTGAGAAGGCTGGAATCAATGCCGAAAAGCTGAGCGAAACGGTTGCGCACTTCAACGATATGGTGGCTGCGGGCAAGGATGACGATTTCGGACGCGCGGAAATGAGCGTGGGTCTGGATTTGGATGGTCAGATTTATATCGTCGAGCAGCGTCTTCGTATGGCAACCTCGCTGGGTGGTCTGAAGACGAGCACTTCTTTTGAGGTCTATGACGAAAACGAACAGGTAATCGATGGTCTCTATGCCTGCGGCGAAATCATTGGCGGCGTGCATGGCGACGAATCCATGCCGTCTAACTGCGTGGCATGGGCTGTGACCTCCGGTCGTCTCGCGGCGAAAGCTGCTGCTGACGCGGTGAAGGCAGAGTAATATCAATCTAATTAAAAGACGGATTTCGGCATTCTCCGAAATC
>URJN01000008.1 GCA_900548125.1 uncultured Eubacteriales bacterium | reverse complement strand
AAAATGTTACTATTAAAAGAAAATAAAATACATAAATTACTTACGTAATGCTATTGACGTGAAATGGACAGCAAAGTATAATAAATGTATTAAATCACATCGAATGGAGGTCTCTTCGTGGTTACATTAAAAAAGACTCTGGCGATTACGCTGTCTACGCTTGTTCTATTGCAGCCGGTTTCGGCGAGCGCGGCAACATGGGGTAAGATTGTTCAAAACATCAGGGCGAACGAAGTGTACGATGACGGAGCAACGACCGCAAGGGTAGATGGAAATACGGTAACGATTGCCGGAGGCGCCATTGATGACGAAGTGGGAATCAGCAGTTACCGTGGGGATTTGAAGCTCGATGGCATTTTTAATATCATTTTCAAAAAGGTTGAGATGACCTGCGTTCGGATTGATGTGGGTATTTCGGGAAATTATAATATCCACATGGATGAGGACACGACGGTTGCCGAAGGTATCCATGCGAGTGCGAATGGCGAGGGCGTGGATATCAATCTGACGCTGGCAGGAACGGTCAATGGCGATATCTATGCGGATGCGCTGAAAGGTGCTTCGATGAATACCTCAAACGAAGGCACTGTGCAGGGCGTACTGTATGGAAGCGCGCAAGATGGCGGTCGTGCGGATATCGCCAACACAGGCGCGGTCAGTGCCATGAATACGTTTGCAATGGGCGAGGGTTCTGAAATGACCATTGACAACAGCGGCTCAATTGGCGGCAAGCTGGAGGCAAACGCGAATGATGGCAGCAGCGTGAATGTTGTCAACAGCGGCAGTATGGATTCTGCGTTGATTACGGCGAACATGAATACGGCTGCGGAAATGAAGGACGCTGCTGCGGATTTCAAGAACACCGAGGATGGTAAAGTCAATGGAAAGCTGGAAATGAGCAGCAACCAGCATGGCAAACTGACAGGAACAAACGACGGAAAAATCAAAAAGCTATTCGGAGGTGTGACTTCCGAAACGGCGAGCCGTGAATTTGTCAATAACGGCACGATGGGGAGCATAGATGGCTGGGCGAACGAAGGCGCGAATCAGACGCTCATTAACAACGGTACGGTGACCGGAAATATGGGAGGCGGAACGCAGCGGGGCACAAACGGAAGCACCACGCTGATGAATAACGGAACAGTTGACGGCAATCTATCCTGCAACGCTGAGGGCGAAGGCAACAGAAGCACGATCATCAACAATGGCGTGGCGAATTCGATGGAGTTGGTCAATGCCAGAGATGGCGCAGAGGTGACCGTGACCAATAACAAAGAGGTGGCAACGCGAATCGAGGGCTGGTCTACCGAGAACGCGACGCTGAATATCGTCAACGGTGAAGAAGGTGTGTCCGGCGTCATTCGAGTAGACGCCTACGGCACGACGAACGTCGTCAACGACGGCGAGGTTTATGGCGGAATTCGCGGCTACGCGGAAGGCGGCGACGAACGCGCTGAGCTGAATATTACAAACAACGGAGCAGTTCAAGGAAGCATCTTAATCAGAGCAAAAGAAAATGCAAAGTCGTCAACAGATAACAACGGAACGATTTTTGGCAGTTTCATCGGCTTTGCAAGCGGCGCAGGCTCAAGCTGTTCTTTCAACAACAATGGAGAACTCAGCTTCGGCGGTTTGCGTACCATGACGGCAGACGACGATGATGAGGACATGGATGATGAATTTGAGCCCGACGAACAGGGCGACGGTTCGATCATAGGTTCGGCGGAAAACGGCGGTGCGGTCAACATCAAGAATAACGGCAGCGCAAATGAAGTAATCCTGACGAACGGCGAAAACGGAAAGACTGATTTCATCAACGAAAAAGAGGGTTTGGTTGGCAGTGCTCTGCTCAAAGGGGAAGGCGGCGAAATGACTGTCACCAACAACGGAACGATTGGCAGCGTGAACAACGAAAAGAATATCGAGATTTGGCTGAACAACGGAAGCGTCAGCCTGAACAACAACGGCGAAATCGTACCCAGCACGTCCGCGGACGCGCAGGAGAACATTCTGGCGTTCGTCAAGATGCCCGATGGACTTTCCGACGAGCAGCTCAAGCAGCAGCTTGAAGACCTGAATATCCATACCGGAAATGACCCGTACAGCGTTCTGGTTCAGAGGGTTGCTTTTGACGAGGACGGAAACGAAACCGTCAAGGATTATCAGAAGATTACCTATAACGAACCGATTCAGCCAGAGCAGCCGGAGCAGCCG
Source organism: uncultured Eubacteriales bacterium (assembly GCA_900548125.1). Taxonomy (GTDB): domain Bacteria; phylum Bacillota; class Clostridia; order Christensenellales; family Aristaeellaceae; genus Ventricola. The sequence goes on along the minus strand of URJN01000008.1, from coordinate 14,946 downwards.
AGGTTTGAAGTTCCCCGCAGGGAAATCGAACGTCACGAAATGGAAGAACGGCGCAAGGACAGCGCAATCGGCGGCGTATACGGAAGCCCGTATTGGGTGAAGCAGCTCTATCTGGGTTATCACAGCTTGAACCTGCGCCTGTATATCGGCGAGCATCAGGCACTCTTCCGCGAGAATCTGAGCTGGGCAGACAACTCCATGAAGCACCTGATCCTGCGGGTCAACGAGGCTGCGCCTGAAAAGCTGACGATGCGCTTTGACGAGGATGTACTGCTTACGCTGGAGCGCACGGAGTTTGCGTTCATCACGCTGACGGATAAAAATGGCGATGTCCTCATGACCTATGGCTTGGGCGACCTGCGCGCGGCATACGACCAGTACGGACTGAGCGGAAAAGACCAGCTGGTCATCGGCGGTATTCATGACGAAGTGATGAAGATTGGCGCAGACGGACAGATGGTTTCCGTGGAATGATGAAAAAGCTCTGTACATCCCGCATGGTTTGCCGCATCGCGGTTAATCGGGGATGAAAGACGGCATAACAAAAAGCGGCTCTTTCGCAAGAAAGGGTCGCTTTTTAACGTGTCGGGAATTATGAAAAGCTGCTCGTGAAAGCAAAACGCCCATATTTTACAAGACTGCGGCGGGAGTGAGGGTAGGGTCGCCCGCTTGCGTGTACGCCGGGTTTTCTTATCGCCTTCTCAAGCCCTTGGGATAGTGGTTCTTCATGATGCCGCCCGCCTGCTTGCCCCAGCCGAGGGAAACGCCTTCGCAGCAGAGCAGCGTGTATCCGGTGGGCAGGTCGCCCAGCTCAAGCGTTTCGCCTGCCTGATACGCAAGCGCCTGCTCCTGCGTCAGGGAAGCGCATCGCGCGGCTTCCTCCGGACGCAGAGCCATTGCCAGCGCGTGATCCGGCTCCATGCGCTTGCCTTCCGCATGGGCGAGCAGAAGCCCTGTTCTCAGCACGCGCAGACCGTGCAGCTGCTGCGGGTCGATGCCTGCGGGCAATGCCCAAAGCGCGTCACCCGCTGAGAAGAGCCTCTCCGGTTCGCAGTCCTTGGCGAATACGTCAGGCAGGACGGGCGGCGCGGGGGCTTTTGCGTTCTTTCCCGCGGTTTTGGCGGGGCGTGCGGGACGCATGCGCGGCATTTCCGCCTGCGGCGCGGGTGCGTCGGCAGACTTTCTCAACCGGCTGACAAAGTGACCTTCTCCGCGCATTTCGTGCGGATAGAGATGCAGCCAGCCATTCGGTGCTTCCGGCAGACCGGACAGAGCAAACGGCTCCATGGAGAACTCCGGATGCGCCTGCAAAAAGCGTTTCAGCACGCCCTCGTTTTCCGTGTCGTTAAAGGTGCAGGTGGAGTAGACCATCACGCCGCCGGGACGGAGCATCTTCGCGGCTTCACTGAGGATATCCATCTGGCGGTCGGCACAATACGTCGGGGAATCGGCGTGCCATTCGTCACGCGCTTCGGGCTGGCGGCGGAACATGCCCTCTCCCGAGCAGGGCGCATCGACCAGTATGCGGTCAAAGAACGCCGGAAAGCGCGGCGCAAGCGCATCGGGCAGTGCGCTGACGACAACGGCGTGGCGCACACCCATGCGCTCCACATTTCGGGAAAGAATCTGAGCGCGGTTGGGAACCGGTTCGTTGCAGACCAGCAGCCCCTGTCCGCCCATCAGCGCGGCAATCTGCGTGCTTTTACCGCCGGGAGCGGCGCACAGATCCAGCACGCGCTCGCCCGGCTGGGGGTCAAGCACGGTGACAGCGGTCAGCGCACTCGGCTCCTGCATATAAAACAGACCGCCTTCGTGGAGAGGGGAAAGCCCGGGGCGTGCATCGCCCTCGATGAAATATGCGCCCTTTGCCCACGGAACAGGCGCACCGAGTCCCTCGATGGCGCAGGGCGGCGTGCCGTCCGGACGCAGGAGCAGGTTGATGCGCAGCGCGCGGGTATAGGGTTCATCCAGCGCGTTCAGATACGCAAAAAAGCCTGCTTCACCGAGCAGGCGTTTCATTTGATTTTGGAATTCTTCGGGTAATTTTTGAGCCATAGATACATCCTTTAGAAATAGAGCAGGGAGATAGAGTTGTCAGGATTAAACCGAACATTTCAAAAAACAAATATCTAAACATTTTTTGGATATGGGGCTTTGCCCCATCGCCCCACCAAAGGGCTTTCCGGTCGCCCTTTGGAAACCTTCGGGCACAAATACATCCTTTTATTCTTGAAATATCGGTGTTGTTAGCTTGACAGCCCCGTTTCCCCGCTTCTTACATCGCGTTTTCCTGCCGGGGGTCGCTGCTGACGCTGTCCCGAACGCGGACAGCACATAGACGGCGGCGGTCGTCAATGCCGGATTCGACGACATAGAGCCGCCCGACCGAGCATGCCGAATTAAAGACGGATTCCGTCGTCGTCAGGATGCAGAATACGTTCTTCGATGACCGCGATACCATTTCACGGAACACGATGTTCGGGGGAACAAGCCCTTCCCGCTCGATTTTTCTTGCGAAGCGGCGATAAGCGGTGTTTGCTCTGGCGGCGTCATGGAAAACGTTTGGCGAAAGCACAAGCCGGCAAAGCCCTCGTTCGATTTGGCTGGAAGTCTGATAACGACCTTCCCATGGTCTGTCCTCGGGCCAGGCGACGATATCCACGACAGCCCGCCCCGTTTCGATAGTGCGCAACCGTATCCCTCCTCCCGTCGAAATGGCATGTTTATATATTGATTATAACACGGGCAGATTCATCTGGGCAAGGAGAATTGCGAAATTTCTATAATTTACAAGCAAAACTGCGGTCAGAGTTTAATTTGCGGCGGCGGATATGGCGGCGATGCAGCCTTCTCCGACGGCTTTGGCGACCTGAAGCGGCAGACCGGTGCAGTCGCCCGCGGCAAAGACGCCCGGCAGATTGGTTCTCATCTGGCGGTCTACGCGGATGAATGCGCCGTCCATCTCCAGCCCCGGCAGGAGCGAGGAGAGCGCGGCGGCTTCGCGGAAGATGAAGATGCCGTCAAACGACAAATCTTCACCGCCCGCCTTCAAGCCGGAAACGCTGCCTTCGCCGAGTATGGCTTCCGGCTTTTTGTCGCTCACGACGATTTTGGAATCCAGCGCATCATCAGGCGCGCCAAAGTAGACGACCTCGCTGCAAAGTCCGGCGAGAAAGTTGGCTTCGCTGACCGCCTCCGGTCCCTGCGCGATGACGGCGACGCGCTTGCCGCGGTAGAACATGCCGTCACATGTGCCGCAATAGCTGACGCCGCGGCCGAGCAGCTCGCTTTCGCCCGGAAGCAGGCGGGGCTGCTTGGCACCCGTGCAGAGGATGATGTGCTTCGCTTCAATGAAGTCCCCGCCGAGCGAGAGCGCAAACGAACTGCCCATCGAAACAATCTGGTGGACGACGCCCGGGCGCGTCTGCGCGCCCAGCGCGACCGCCTGATCCCGCATGGCGTTTAACAAATCCGCGCCGGAGATATCCGGCAGACCGGGGTAATTGGAGATGCTGTGTGCGCGGCTGAGCCAGCCCGTGTGCTGTCCGATGACGACGACGGACTTGTCGCGCTTGCGCGCGGTGATAGCAGCACTGTATCCCGCGGGACCTGCGCCGACGATGGCGATATCAATCATTTTTATCCTCCGGATTCAGGGAAGAACCGACCAGCGTGACCTCGCGTCCATGCAGCAGCACGGTCATCGTGTCGCCGGAGAGCAGCTTGAGTCCCGTTCCGTCACGGGATACGCTGACCTCAATCAGCCTGCCGCGATAGACAATCTTGAAGGCATAGCCATCCCATCCGTCCGGAAGCTGCGGGTCAAAGCTGAGCTGACCGGTCAGCGTGCGCATGCCCGCAAAGCCCTGCACGATGGAAAGCCAGCTGCCCGCCATGGAGGTGATATGCAGTCCGTCGCAGGTGTCGTTGTTGATGTTATCCAAATCAAGGCGCGCTGTACGGCGATAGAATTCCTGCGCTCTGTCCAGCTTGCCCAGACTTGCCGCGAGGATGCTGTGAACGCACGGGGACAGGCTGGATTCATGAACGGTCATCGGCTCGTAGAAGTCGAAGTTGCGGCGGATGGTTTCTTTGTCGTAGAGATGCTCAAGGAAATAAAGTCCCTGAAGCACGTCTGCCTGCTTGATGAAGCAGGAACGCAGGATATGGTCCCAGCTCCACTTCTGGTTGAGCGGACGATCCTCTGCCGACAGCTCGCTGACGGGCATGAGATCCTTATCCAGGAACGTGTCATGCTGAACGAAGATATCCAGCTCTTTGTCGTAAGGCAGGTACATTTTCTCGCTGATTTCGCGGAAGCGGCGAATCTCCTCGGCACTGACGTTCAGCGTCTGCGCCTTTTCCCGCGGGATGAGCATCAACTGCTCGGCGGTATACGCCAGTTCCCAGGCGGTCATGCGGTTGGTGTACCAGTTGTTATTGACGTTGTTTTCGTATTCGTTCGGACCGGTGACGCCGTGAATCATGTACTTGCCCGCGCGCTTGGAGTAGTGGACGCGCCCGACCCAGAAGCGGGCGATGCCCAGCAGCACGTCGATGCCGTACTGGTCGAGGTAGCTGCGGTCGCCGGTGTACTGCGTATAGGCGTAGATGGCGTAGGCGATGGCGTTGTTGCGGTGAATCTCCTCAAAGGTGATTTCCCACTCGTTGTGGCATTCCACGCCCGTGAAGGTGACCATCGGATACAGCGCGCCGGGCAGACCCTGCTCGCGGGCGTTGTGATACGCGCCGTTGATTTGGAGCCAGCGGTATTTGAGCAGACTGCGCGCCACATCCTCGCCCGCGATGGCGGTGTACATCGGCAGGCAGTATGCCTCGGTGTCCCAGTAGGTCGCGCCGCCGTATTTTTCGCCGGTGAAGCCCTTGGGTCCGATGTTCAGGCGGGCGTCCTCGCCGTAGTAGGTGGAGAAGAGCTGGAAGATGTTGAAGCGGATACCCTGCTGACCGGCGACGTCGCCGTCGATGCGCACGTCCGCCTTTTCCCAGCGGCGCATCCATGCGCGTTCCTGCTCGCGGCGCAGAGCGTCATAGCCGGCAGCCTGTGCGCTCAGCACGCCCGTGGTCGCGGCGGCGGTCAGGTCATCTTCCTTGTGGTCGCGGTCGGTGCAGACGCAGACGAACTTGTCGCAGCCCACGGTCTGACCGGCTTCGACATCAAAGACGAACTTGCGGCAGACATAGCCCTCTTCAACGGTCGTGCGGTTCTTCTTCGGCTTTTCGGTCGGAACAGCCGCCATCGCGCCGCAGACGGCGAAGCGCGGTGTGCCGAACGGGTTTTCGCGCGTGCGGGTATGCACGGTCAGCACGCCGTTTTCATCCTCGTCCTCGCCTTCAAAGAGCCAGAAGGTTTCGTCGTAGTTGGAATCCTCATTGCGGACGTCGGCGTCGATGGCGGGCAGGAGCGCGACCTTGCAGTCGTAATCCGCCGTCACGCGGCAGCGCAGCGCGAGAAGCTCCGGACGGGCGACGGAAACGAAGCGTTCAAAGCTGACACGCACCGTGCCCTTTTCCCGACGGATGGTGAATTCGCGGCTCAGCACGCCCGCGTGCATATCCAGCACACGGGTGAAGGACACCACGTCATCCTCGTACAGGTCGATATCCTCCCTGTCGATGCGCACACGCAGGGAGATGATGTTCATGGCGTTGATGACCTTGCCGAAATACTGCGGGTAGCCGTTTTTCCACCAGCCTACGCGCGTCTTATCCGGAAACCATACGCCTGCCAGATACGTTCCGCGATGGCTGTCGCCGCTGTATTGTTCTTCAAAATTACCGCGCATGCCCATGTGTCCGTTGCCGATGGAGGTCATCGACTCGGAAAGGCGCATATCATCCTTGTGCAGCTCGTTTTCAACAAGACGCCAGGGATCATAAGCGAAAATCGTTTTCATAGTAGCAACCTCTGCTTTCAGAAAATTTCTATCTTCAGCATGCCCGTGGGAGGACACGGAGCATGTCTGATTTCAAAAAAAGCCGCAAGGCTGTTGCGGCTTGAGATTATTCTTCGTCCTGTGCCGGAATCGGAATTTTGACGACTACCTTGCGGTAGTGCTTGGGGAATTCGTTGTGGCAGCCTGCCTTGTGTCCGTCGCTGGGGAACATGACATAGAACATGCCCGGGCGGATAGACAGCGCCGTCGATTTTCCCGTGTAGAAATAGTTGTCATGCTCCGGATCGGACTCGGCAGGATTCAGCTCCTGAATGTGCGCCCATGCCATGCGCTCGCCGCCGGAGATGCAGTATTGCAGATCGATGTATTTTTTATGGGATTCCAAAGCAACGGTATCAAGCTGACGGGTATCCTTCTCATAAACCGTTGCGAACAAACCGTTTTCTAACTCATAACGCCCCGGTTCCAGATCCGGTGCCTCCGCAAGGAACGCGAAAGCAAGCTCCATATCGGGATGAATGGGGTAATAACGCTCCTGTTCCTCGATGCGGTCAATAATCACGGGAATCTACCTCCTTTATTGAGTCGTTCTCATTATAGAGCAAGATGAATCTGCCGTCAAGATAAAGCCGATTGAATCTGTGCATTATGAACGAAAGCCGCTTTGTCCGGCGATGGCTGCCGCCTGCCGTGCGGCGTCCTCAACGAGTGTCTGCATGCTCATGCCCTGTGCGCCGGCGACATGTGTGCCGCAGCGTTCGGTCGGAATGAGGATGCGGACGGCGGAGCTGGAGCCGACGCTTGCCGCCATATCGCCGGTGATTTCGCCCATCATGGAATCCTTGAGCACCAGCGCGATGGGAGCCAGCAGAATATCGGCGTTCTTTGCCGCCCAGCGGACGGCGTTTTCGCCGGTCGCGCCGCGCTGCGCACCGGCTTTGAGCATGGCGGCGGTCGCCATGGCGTTTGTGCCGACGCACAGGAGCTGAACGCCTTCGGGGAGCTTTGGAAGCAAAGCAGTGATGATGGCGCGTCCGATGCCGCCGCCCTGTCCGTCCAAAACGATGATGGTCATGAAATTCCTCCGTGATTTCGGTTTGTTTATTTCGGTTCGTATTCGTCGGCAAAGGCGGTGACCGCCTGACGGATGCGCTCGCTGCCCGCGTCCATATCCTCAGCGGACAGCACGCGGTTTTCACCCGCTGCCATAGCGCGCATAATTTCGTCGCTCATGGCAGAGCTGTGATGGGAATAGTCAAAGTACGAATCCAAATCCGTAATCCATTCGATGCGGGAAGAGAAGTCGTAGATTTCGACGTTTGGATATTGCAGCAGAAGCTCGCAGACGCGGGCGCGGGCGCGGTACTGCTGTTCGGAAAGCCCGCCGCGGGTCATCATATACCAGTATCCCACGGAATACGGCGGCATATAGATTTTAAACGTCGTTTCGGGATTCTCGCGAATGGAAGGCTCCAGATGGCGCAGGATGTTTTCCGTCGAACGCTCAAGCCCGCTGTCGGCGGGCTGCATGTCCTTCTGCGCGGAAAAGACGACGGCATCCAGCACGCTCTGCTTGGAGAACACAACATCCGTCCACTGATACATGTCGTCCCGCTTGGTTTCAAGCGGCTTGCCGATGTTTTTCAGCATTTTCGGAATCTTGACCAGAAGCACGTCGCGGTTGAGCAGATAGTGGACATCATCCAGCGGATCGTCGTTCCAGAGATAGTCGTAGATTTCGTCGTCGTTGTCCGGCTTGCCCATCAGACTGTAAGCGTCCACGGCGAGGATGGCGAGCTTTAATTCGTGCGTACTGAGCACATGGGTCAGCTGCCAGCCCATGTGGGCGGTATAGGAGCCGCGCATGGGCAGTTTGACGGAGCGGACGCCGAAGCAGGCGTCGATGACGGACGGATGGCTCATCTCGACCATGGATGTGCCGAGAATGACCGCGTCGTAATCGTAATTTCGGGCAATGCCGGGGTTATTGTAGCTCTCCTGATCGTACAGGGGCAGGATAGCGGATTCGCGGTAATGCTCGAAGGGATCGACAAGATATACGGCGCTCATGCACAGCACCATGCCGACGAGCAGAAGGGTCATTGTCAGCAGAACCCATGAACGGGCTTTTTTCAGCATCAGGCGGTCATTCCTCCCGAAGGTATTGTCCTCTTAGTTTACGAGCGTTTTGAATGGCTGTCAAGCGGAAACAGCGTCGGAAACGCCGAGAAAGCGGGGGAAACTCTTCATTGAAATGAAAGAAAAACCGTGCTATAATAAGCCGTATAGTAATATGAAAATGAAGCTGGAGCCTGAGAAAAATGGAGCTTCGCGGATGGGAGGACAGCGGGTATGCAGAACAGTGTGTTATTGAAACACAGAACAGCCGCGTGGATGTTGTTTCTGTGTCTGTTTGGCATAGCTGCCGCGCTGGCGGCGTATCAGGCTATATGGCCCGAAGCATCCGGAAAAGATGTCCAGAAGTCCAAGAGTCTTGTGGTGGATGCGAGCAACTGCTCTCAGGGGTATATCATGGCGCACGGCGGGACGGGTATGAAGCAGCTCAAGCTCCGCGTGACGCAGGGTAAATACAAGCTGACTTACGACCTTGGCTCGGCGGGCGAATATGAGGTGTTCCCGCTTCAGCTGGGGGACGGCGCTTATACCGTCGAGCTGTTTGAGAACGTATCCGGAAAGAAATATTCGGCAGAGGGCAAGGTGACGCTCAACGTGCAGCTCGATGACCCGTATGCTCCGTTCCTTTCCCCGAATCAATACGTCTGTTACGATGAAAACACGGAAGCCGTTCAGATGTCCTATCAGCTTTGCGAGGGGCTGACGGATGAAAAAAAGATTTTTGAAACCATCCGTGCGTATATGCGAAGCAACTATGCCTACGATTACGACAAGGCCGCCAGCGTTCAGAGCGGAACCCTGCCGGATATCGACGGCTGTTACGAAAGCAAAAAGGGCATCTGTCAGGATTTGGCGGCGGTGGCGGCTTGCATGCTCCGCGTACAGGGTATTCCGACGCGGCTGGTCGTGGGCTATGTCGGCAGAACATACCACGCATGGAACAGCGTGCTGCTGAACGGCGAAGAAGTGCTTTACGACCCGACGCTGGAATTGAACGCCGTGGAAAGCGGATCGTATACGGTAGAACGCTATTATTAAGCGGATGCGGCATAAGCAAGAAGAAGGGATGTGCTGGCATGGCAGGGACAAAGCAAGGTTTGACGCCGATGGAGCTGAGCAGCTTCTGTTCGGAGGTCGCCCTGATGCTCGGAGCGGGAATGGCACTGTACAGCGGGATGGAGGCGTTGGAAAAAACCTACGAAAACGACCCGCACGCACAGCTGTATCAGGCAATCAGCAGCGGCGTGGTGGAAACCGGTTCGCTGCATGATGCGCTGGAGGCGACGCATGCGTTTCCGCGGTATATGGTGGAAATGTGCGGCATCGGCGAGCGGACGGGTCATCTGGAAGAGGTCATGCAGGGGCTTTCGGTCTACTATGAGCGCGAGAGCCGTATTCGTCAGGCAGTGCGCAGCGCGGTGACATATCCGCTGGTTCTTGCGGTGATGATGGTGCTGATTCTGCTGGTGCTGATTCTCAAGGTCATGCCGGTGTTCCGGCGTGTGCTGGGGAGCATGGGCGTGGCGATGACGTCTTCGGGCAGCGCGATGATGGCTGTCGGAACGGTCATCGGCTGGGTGGTTCTGGTACTGGTTCTGCTTTGCACGGCGGGAATCATCGCCTGCGTTTTGCTGCTGAAGACCCAAAGACGCGAGCGGGTTCTGGCTGCTCTGCGCCGGGTGTTTCCGCCTCTGCGTCAGCTGAGCCTGCGTCTGGCGTCTTCCCGCGCGGCTTCCGTGCTGGCAATGATGCTTTCCGGCGGCTTCCCGCTTGAGCAGGCGCTTGAGATGGTTCCGCTGGTTCTTCCGGATGCGGAAGCGGCGGAGGAAATCAACAAGATTCGGGAGAAGATGGCGCAGGGAGAATCCTTCTCCGATGCGCTGACCAGCAGCAGACTCTTTGACGAGATTCACCGCCAGATGCTGCGCATGGGCATTGCCGCCGGACGCGAGGATCAGGTGATGGAGAAGATTGCGCAGACCTACGAGGAGCAGGTCGAGGAGGGTATCTCTAATCTGGTTTCCATCATCGAGCCGACCATGGTTGCCGCGCTGTCCATCGTCATCGGCGCGGTGCTGCTGTCCGTGATGCTGCCGATGGCAGGCATCATTTCGAGCATCCTGTAAAAGCGGGCTGAATCCGCCCGCGCCCCATTTCCGGCAGGGCTTGGGACGGGTGTGTCCCTTGAGCGGAAGGAGAGATTCGCGTGAAAAAGAAAAAGAACGGCCCCGCGCGCGGTCTTGCGCTGACGCTCATTGTGTTTGCGCTGATTTTCGGCGGCGCGGTCGCGCTTGTGCAGAATATCGGCGCATCCTCTGAGGCGATGGAAGAAGAGCTGGTGCTTCAGGCGGTTCGTTCCGCCGCGCTGACCTGTTACGCGGTCGAGGGTGCATATCCGATGTCGCTGGACGAGCTGGAACACGGATACGGGCTGGCTTATAACAAAGAAGCCTACATCGTCGTTTACAACGCATTCGCCTCCAACATCATGCCTGATATTCAGGTACTCAGAAAGGGGGCAGCCTATTGATGATGAATTGGAAAAGACACAGCATCTCCGGCGCGTTTGTCTTTTTGCTGCTGGGCGTTTTTGCTGTGTTTTCGATGCTGCTGACGGTGCTTGGAGCGCAGGCGTATCGCGAAATCATCGACGAATCGAGCAGCCATACGAGAGAACGGATCATGCAGACGTTTGTCCGCAACGCCGTGCGCGCACAGGATGAGGCAGACGCTGTTTCCATAGAGGAATACGACGGCGTGCCGGTGCTGGCGATTCACAGCGATATCGACGGTGAAGGCTATATGCAGTACATCTACTGCTGGCAGGGCGAACTGCGCGAGCTGTTTACTTCCGCGCGGTATGCGTTTGAGCCTGAGGACGGTACGCCGATTTGTGAAGCGGAAGGTTTTGAAGCGGTGCTTGAAAACGGGCTGCTGACTGCCCGAATGACGGATGCTGAGGGAACGGTTTCCACGGCGTATATCGCGTGCCGCAGCGTACAGTGAGGTGGAGCTTATGACAAGGAGCAACCAACTGAACACCCTGCTGATGGAAATCATGATTGCGGTGCTGTTCTTTGCGCTATGCTCGACGGTCATCATGGATGTATTCGTGGGCGCGCATAATCAGAGCATCCGCGCCGGCGTGCAGGCGCAGGCCCTTGCCGCCGCGCAGAATCTTTCCGATGGGCTGTATGCCGCAGAGCAGCGGGAAGAACTGCTGCTTGAAAACGGGTTTGAAGCGGATGAATCCGGCGTGTTTACGCGGGAATGCGACGGCTATACGCTGAGCGTTGCGCTTGGCGAAGAACAGACGGCGGCGGGCAGGATTGAAACGGCGGAGATCACCGCGCTCTACCGGGGCGGGGAGCTGTTCAGCCTGCCGGATGCGCGCTATGTGTCCGAGGAGGTGGCACGGTGAGTCAGAGAGAATACCGCATCGGACCGGGAGCCGCGTCGCTGATGCTGCTGGTCGTCGTGCTGAGCATGTGCGTGCTGGGCGTTCTGGCACTGATGGGCGCGCGGTCGGATGAAGGGCTGAGCCTGCGCAGCATTCAGGTCGCGCAGGAGGTTGCCCGCCTGAATGTTCAGGCGGAACGCTCGCTTGCCGATTTGGACGAGAAGCTCAAAGCCGCGTCGGAAACGGCGGCGAATGAAGCGGAATATCTGGAAGCCGTCGGTGCGTTGCTGGAGGACGGCATGGTGCTTGACGGAAACAGGATTTCGTGGCAGGAGAACGATGAAAACGGGCGCATGCTCTCTTGCGGCGTGGAGCTTGCGCCGCGGGGCGGGAACCCGCGTTACCACAGGCTGGAGCATCGGCTCATCACCGAAGAAGAAGCGATTGACGACGCCGACTGGCTCGGCGGGAATGGAGCATTGCCGACATGGAATTGACACCGATTCTGCAAAAGACGCTTGAAATCGGCGGCTCGGATGTCTTTTTGATTCCGGGTTCTCCGGCGACGGCGAAGGTCAAAGGGCACATGGTTGCGCTGACGGAAGAACGTGTTCAGCCGGCGGATACCAGAAAGATGATTGCCGAAGCCTATTCGATGTCGCTTGATCATACGGAAGAAACGCTGCAAAGGGAAGGCGATGACGATTTTTCCTTTTCGCTGCAAAATCTGGCGCGCTTCCGCTGCAACGCCTATAAGCAGCGAGGCACGCTGGCGGCGACATTCCGCCTGGTTGCCTTCGGTCTTCCGGATCCGAGAAAGCTGAATATCCCGCAGATGGTTATCGGTTTGACGGATAGCTGCCGCAGCGGTATGATTCTGGTTACGGGTCCTGCCGGAAGCGGAAAAAGCACGACGCTGGCATGCATGGTCGATCAGATTAATGAAGAACGCGATGTGCATATCATCACCATCGAGGATCCCATCGAATATCTGCATCCGCACAAGCGTGCGCTGGTCAGCCAGCGCGAGATACCGGGCGACGCATGCTCGTTTGCCCGCGCGCTGAGGGCGGCGATGCGCGAAGCACCGGATGTCATCATGCTCGGAGAAATGCGCGATTACGAAACCATTCAGACTGCACTTACCGCGGCGGAAACCGGTCATCTGCTGCTTTCCTCGCTGCATACCGTCGGCGCGGCCAAGACCATCGACCGCATTATTGACATATTCCCCGCCAATCAGCAGCAGCAGGTTCGCATTCAGCTGTCGATGGTTTTGCAGGCGGTCATTTCCCAGCGTCTTGTTCCGACGGTGGACGGCGGGCAGATTCCCGTGTTTGAAATGATGACCGTGACGCCGGCGATTCAAAACATGATTCGCGACGGAAAGACGTTCCAAATCGACAATGTCATCTATGGCGGCGCGGCGTCCCAGGCGATGCTATCCATGGATAATGAGCTGGTTCGGCTCGCCAGAGAAGGACGCATTACCCGAGAGACGGCACAGCTTTACGCCGTCAATCCCGAAACGCTGAGAAAGAGATTGGTGTAAGCCGATATGCCTGCAAAGAAAACAAAGGCTTCGCATGACAGAATTCGCATACAGATGATGAACGAATTCGTCATCTATATCAATGAGCGTCGTGCGGAGCATATGGCAAACAAATCCAAGAAGGGATTAGCACTTATCGGGTTCCTGATTGCCAATCGAAACGTATCGGTCACGAACCAGCGGCTGATGTATACGTTCTGGGCGGATGAGCGCGTGACCAATCCGGAAAACGCGCTGAAAACACTGGTCAGCCGCGTGCGCGCCATGCTCAACCAGATTTCGCCGGAGCTGGGCAGCTGCATCGTTGCGGACCGCGGCGCGTACCGCTGGCAGTGCATGCTCGATATGACCGTTGACCTGTATGAGCTGGAGGATGCTTTTAAAGCATTGGAAACCGCGGTCGATCCTGCGGAAAAGCGGGGGCTTTATCAAAAGGTGATACAGCTCTATCATGGCGCGCTGCTCAAGAACTGCGAACAGAATGAATGGGCGTTTCCCCGCGCGACGACGCTGCATAATCAATACATCGCCTGCGTATATGCCTATATTGAAATGCTCAAGCAGACGGGCAAGAAGGATGATGCGCACGAAATCGTAGGCGTATGCCGTCATGCGCTGGAATGCGAGCCGTTTGACGACCGAATCCATATCGAGCTGATGCGCGCGCTGATTAAGACGAATTGCACGACGCAGGCGAAGATTCAGTTCGACGAGGTCATGCACCTGCATTACCACTATCTCGGCGTCAAGCCCAGTCAGGAGATTATGGATTTTTATGACCAGATTGTGGAGGCAAGCAAGAGCATTGACAACAATCTGGAAGCCATCTGTCGGGAGCTGTATCAGAGCAGCGCGGAACGCGGCGCGTTTGTCTGCGATTTTTCGGTATTCAAGGAGATTTTCAATTTACAAATCCGCAACATCGAGCGGCTTCACTCAACGATGTTTCTGGCGGTCATCATGATTTCCAAGATAAGCGGTGAGCCGCTGGACGGCTTGAAGCAGGATGGCGTCATGCGCGACCTTGTGAATATTCTGAGGATGAACCTGCGCCGCGGCGACGTCATCACCCATTTTTCACCGACGATGCTGGCGATTCTTCTGCCGACGGTCGATTATTCCTCGGGCGACGGCGTGATGGAGCGCATCAAGAAGATATTCTATCAGGAGTATCCTAACTCCAATGTGCTGTTTAACTACCGCATTGCGCCGCTGACCGCGCAGACCAATCAGGTCATTCGGCGCGGAAAGGCGCAGGCAGAGGATATGCCGCAGATTCAGAAAGACTTAAAGGAGGAAACCTGAATGAACAAAGAGATTCTTGAAGCTGTGACCGGCGAGGTCAGGGAACTGCTGGAGGCGGGTTCCTGCTGTAAAGAGGCGAAGGACGCGGCGCAGGCGTGGCTCGACGCAGTCGGCACGGACAAGGAGAGCGAGCAGGCGAAAAAGCTGGTCGCCGAGCTGGAAGAGGACATCGTGACAATTGATGGACTGATTGCGTTTGCGGGCTCCGACATGGGCGCGAAGGTGTTTGGCGCGGAAGGAGCGAAAAAGCTGCTCGGCCATGCGGAAAGCATCAAGGCGGCGGGCGCAAAATACTGCGACTGTCCGGCGTGTGCTGCTTGCGAAAAGATTTTGGCGCATAAGGATGAGCTGATCGGTTAAACTCATAAAAAATGCGGGGCTGTCAAGATTAAACCGAACATTTCAAGAAACGAATATCTAAGCATTTTGGGATATGGGGCTTTGCCCCATCGCCCCACCAAAGGGCTTTCCGGTCGCCCTTTGGAAACCTTCGGGCACAAATACTTCGTTTTATTCTTGAAATATCGGTGTTGTTAGCTTGACAGCTCCGTTTGCTTTTTACTTTACTTCAATTTGGCACGACCGCAGGGTTTCCAGCGCGGCTTCGTGCTTTTGCGGCGTGACGCCCGCGCACAGGG